>JBBQSL010000082.1:0-13303 GCA_038213895.1 Kiritimatiellales bacterium
AACATGAGTCTTAACGGGCTGGCTGCAAAATATGAGGTGTCTAATGCTTAAAGTCGGAACACGAAATTCGCCGTTGGCGCTGTGGCAAACCGCTCGGGTGTTGGATTGCTTCCGTGCGATCTGCCCGGATGCGGAGTTCCAAGCTTTTGAAATCACCACGCCTGGCGATGCGGATCGCACCACCGATCTGCGCGAGAGCCCGGCAGATTTTTTTACCCGTACGCTCGATGAAGCGTTGCTCCAAGGAAAAATCGACTTCGCCGTTCACAGTGCCAAGGACTTGCCCGATCCGGTGCCAGATGGTATCGACTGGTTCTGGCTGCCGGATTCCGGCGACCGGCGCGACGTGCTGGTCGGTTCACTCAACCCGAAAATAATCGGCGTCAGCAGCGACCGACGCGCCGCCTATGCGAAAAAACGCTTTCCGGATGCCGAGCAGCGGCCGGTACGCGGCAACATGGAAGAACGGATTCAGCAGCTCGATGACGGCAAATTCGATCTGCTTATTATGGCCGGTGTCGCCTTGCAACGGCTCGGTCTTGAGACGCGCATCACCGAATGGATTCCGCAGGAAGAACTGGAAACGCACGAAGCGCAGGGCGCGCTGGCCGTCACCTTCCGCAAAAATGATCCGCGCATGATGGCGATCCGCAGCCTTTTTGTCAAAAGCGCGACCTTTGTCGGCGCGGGCATCTGCGAAGGCCACTGCACGCTGGACGGACTGCGAGCTCTGAGAACCGCTGAAATCTGCCTGTACGATGCGCTCATGGACGATTCGCTTCTGAAATATCTACCGGAAAGCGCGCAGAAAATTTATGTCGGCAAACGGCTCGGTGCGCACAGTCTGCCGCAGGATGAAATCAACCGGATACTGTGCGACTGCGTTCGCAAAGGCGGGCGCACCGTTCGCCTGAAAGGCGGCGATCCCGGTATCTTTGGGCGGCTGGCAGAAGAAGTGGACGCGCTCGAAGTACTGGGGCTGGCCAGCCGCGTGTTGCCCGGCATCAGCGCCATGCAGACCGCCGCGGCCGATACTGGCATTCTGCTCACACGCCGCGGCGTCGCCCGCGGATTTTCCGTCATGACCCCGCGCTTGCAGGGCGGGGGGCTCGGGCCAGTTACCAATGCCGCCCGCGCCGAACTGCCAGTGGTTTTTTATATGTCAGTCGCTGTCGCTGATCAGCTCGCCGCCGAACTGATACGTGACGGCCTTTCCGGTGATACGCCCTGTGCCTTTATTTTCGGCGCGGGAGCGGATCGCGAAGTGGCGTTTCGCGGGAAACTTAATGCTTTGCCGGCAGTCGATAAAACAACTCGTCAGCTTCCGGGACTTTTTATCGTCGGCGAAATCGCCCATTACGGATTTAATCAAAGTCTCGGCGCACTTGGCGGACAGCGCGTTTTGCTGACCTGCAGTGAGGCGTTAATGGATCAGGCGGTACAGGCGGTTCACGACTTCGGCGGACGCCCCGTTGTTCGCCCGCTTATTCAGCTTGTCTTAAATGTAGACGCAGTGTCCTCACCGCGTTCTGAACTAGAGCAACGCGGTGAGGACACCACGTCTACATTGGGTCGATACGACTGGATATGTTTAACATCTCCGTCGGCGGTACGTTGTTTTCACGACCTGTTGCTGAAAGAAAAGATGGATCTGCGCCGCTTGCCGAAAATCATGAGCGTCGGCTCCGGTTCGGCTCAGGCGCTTGAAAAGCTTGGGCTGGGTTGTGACCTGATGCCGGAGAGCGACTTCAGCGGAGCCGGTCTGCTTAAAGTCGCCGCCCCGCTGGTGAAGGGGCAGAAAATTCTGCGGTTGCGTTCACAAAAAGCCGGGCCGGAACTAGCCGACGGTCTGCGTGCCGCCGGAGCGGAAGTCGACGATGTTGTGCTCTACGAAAACCGCTTTGTTAAATATGACGAACAACCGGAATTTGATGCCGTCTATTTTGCCAGCGCCTCGGCGGTGGAATCTTTTATCGAACAGTGGGGTGTGGCTGCTCTGGACGGAAAAACCATTCTCGCCATCGGTGGCCCAACACAAGCTTCTCTGAAATTTGCCGGATTAACAGCCTCTGTTACGGGTCAGATGGCGACGGTTGAAAAAAGTCTGTTTGCGCTTGCCTGTTATGGTGCGATGGATAAATTTTAACGGCACTAATTTGATATTAAAATCTGGACGATGTGTTTTATGGCAAAGAAAAAAAAGAAGGTGGAAAAAACGGCTACACCTAAACCGCAGGATGTCACGTCGCTGATTCAGCAGCTGGGGGCGGCTCTCTCGGAGTTAAAGGGTCGTCGAGCCAGCGTGCTGGGTGAACGGATTTATGGGGATGCTTCGGTGGATGAACGGATTCGTCGACGAGCATTTGCGGTGGGGCATGAGGCCTGTTTGCGTGAGTTGTTGACGATGGGGCACAACGAGCAAGCGCAGTCAAAGGCCGACAAATTACTGCGAAATGACGGCTGGATGGCGGAATTTTGGGCGTTGAGTTTACAGCTTCGATTGGGGCTGGTGAATGATTTGGATGTCTGTTTGGCAAATCCAGCGTGGGTGGATCGGTTGCGTTCGGAGCTGGTGGATCCAGCAGATCTTTGTGGTGTTGATGCGGGCGGACTCGGGGATCAGACCCGGATGGTATTGGATGCATGGGCGCTGGTTAGGCAGGGAGACGAACCAGAGGCTTTGTCGCGATTGCAAGGGGTTGGGCGCCGGTCGCCGTTGGTGGATTGGCGGTTGTTTGTGCAGGCGTTGGGATTGGCTCGGCGAAATGACTGGGCAGGCGTTGATTCGGCTGTGAAGCGCATGCAAAACGGAGCACCGGCCAAGGCGGCGGCAGAGCAGTTGCTGGCGGGACGTAATAAGGGGGAGGGGGTGTATGGTCGGCAACTGAAGAGGCTTGAATCGGCGGTGGTGGTTGGCCGGTTAAGGACAACGAATTATTCGGTGATAGAGCAGATTGTGAAGCGTGCGCTGGCGGATGGCCGGCCTGGGTTGGCCCTTTCGATCGCGGCTTCGTGTAGCCATTGTATTGAGAGACAGCAGGATGCAAATCGTTATTTTTCTCTGTTTGAGCGGATGCCCACGGAGGGGTTCAGCTTGCGGCATCTTTATGTTCGGATTGCAGCGGCGGAGTATCCGCGCGATGGGCTGCTACATCATGATATCGCAGAGGATATTCGGGCGCATAAGTGGTCGGTGCCGGATGGACAGCGGTTGTGGATCAGATATTTGATGCAGGTGCGTCAAAAATGGAGCGTGTTGACGCAGGATGTAGAGGCGTGGGAGCTGGAGGAAATGCAAGATTCGTTGCTGACTCCGGTGGTGGGTGATTGCCATCAGATCGTTCAACGACATAAGAATTGCCGTGAGATCTACGAGTTTTGGAACTGGGCGGAAATGGAGTGCGGAAAGACGACGCAGGGGATGCGGGCATATGTCCAAGCCTTTTGTGATGATCCGGATGTTTTGAACGCAGCGGTGACGCGGTTTGCTAGTGCGGGAGAGTGTGAGGAAGCGGAGCTGTGGTTGGATCGATTGACGCAGATCTCGAAATCAGAAGCAACCGTGGCGGAGTTGCGGCAAACCGTGGCCTTCCATCGGATTCGGCAGGCGTACCTTGCCGGAGAGGGCAAGGCCGTCGAAACGCTGGCCGCAGCATATGTTGGACAAAGTGAAGAGAAGCGGATTCAAATTGCTTTGATGCGCTGGACGGTTGCTTCAAAAGGGGACAAGCGGAAGCGGAGCCTTGAGCTGGCGGAGTTGAATTCTCCTTGGTTGGTGTTGTATTACGGGGGCGTTCTTCAGATAGCATTTAACGCGTCGAAGCTTCCACAGTCGGTGCAACGTGCCTTAGAAAACGAGCCCGATTCGGTTTTGCAGGGCTATTTAAACCTACTGGATGTTGACGCCCGGTCTGCTTTAAACATAAACGATGTGCTGTTGGCGGCACTCGGAGCCGCATTGGATCACCCTCAAAGTTCCATCGCGTTGTTGCGGCGGGTGCTGTCGGCCCTGTTGATGCGAATGAAACATGTTGATGATTATGTTTTTGATCGGGACGGGTTTTTCAGCGCGTTTGGAGTTTTATTTAATGGGGCCGCCGATGACCAGGCGCTGGCACTGGCGTTGCGTATTCGGATGGTGTTTGAAGCGTTGGGCGCATCAGGGCTGGATGCGGAAAAAGTCGAGCACTCTCTGCGAGTGGCATGGACGCTGGCGGAACGGGAAGAGACTCGCACATTGATTTTGCGAGTCAATTCCATGTGTTGCGGGGTGAAGAACGTCTTGCTAAAGACGCCCTCCACCGAAAAGATGATGAAGGCCGAGCTGAAAATGCAACAGAAGTTCCGTGATCTGGAACAGGTGGAAGCTCGGTATGCGCGAACGGGACGGTACCATCATTCACCGTTCGGATTTTCAAATCCGGTTGGAGGAAGGGATGAGAATGATGAGCTTGAAAACGATCTGGCGCCGGATTCCGGCACGCCGTCTTGCGATAGGAATTGCGCGGAATGCGATCAGTGTCCACCGGATCATGTGAAGCCGAAACCGGTGATGGAGCCGATTGTGAAGCCCATTAAGCGGACGGCATCCAAGCCGTATGTCTTTTCAAAGTTTGTTCCGTCAACCGAGTTGGAATTCGTACGGATGATCGAGGCGATTCAACGGAGTTCGCGCGGGACGCATCGTGAAAAGGCGATCCAAACGTTGACGGCGATCCTTGAAGAGTCGTTGTTTTCCGACAAGGCAAAGGCACGGCTGAAAATGAAAATACAGGAATTGTTAGCAGGAGAGTAAATGACGGGAGATCCTTATTTGACGTTGGGAATTCATGAACGGGTTTCGGATGCGGAGGTCGCTGCGGCATACCACCGGAAGCTGCGGAGCTATCCGCCGGAAGAGCATCCCGCTGAATTTGCGGTGATTAGCGAGGCGTACGAAGCCGTTCGAACCGAGGCGGATCGAATCGATTTACGGCTGTTCGGGTCGGTGCCTAAGTTGGCACGAATTTCGGAGCTGGCAATGCATGAGCAACCGGAGCCGCCGGATGCCGGACGTGAGGTCTGGCAGACTGTGGCACTGCGGAGTTGGCTGTCCGGGAGGGTACTATGAACGACGAGATGCCGAACTGGAAGCAGGAGACCCTGGCGCGATTTCTCGAATGGCTAAAGGCCTTGCCGGATGAGCCGCCTGCGGGCCCGCAAAAGGATACCGTCGATTTGTATGCGTTGGCCGAGGAATTGACGGCACTGAAGCAGGAAATGCGCACGCTGGGTCGCACGACCGTTCGGCTGGCGGATTCGAGTCAAGCGGTTTCCGATACGCTTCGGAAAGAGTTGCCGATGTGGTTGAATGCACAGACGGCGTCGCCCGCGGTAGCACCGGATCGTGAGGCGTTGCAACAGGCTCGCCGCGAAGCGGCTCGCCCGTTGTTGATTGAGCTGGGTGATTTGTCGGTGGCGCTAAATGAATTGCGTTCCCGTGGTGCGGAGATGATCTGGCCGTTTTATGTACCCGCTGCGGTTCGTCTTCGTTTGCAACAGACGCAGGCCAAGCCGCTTGATGTGCTGGCACGGCGGATCCATGCGTTGTTGACTCGTCATGCACTAACACCGCTGGTTTCGGTCGGGGATGCGTTTGATGCGGTGAAGATGAATGCAGCTGGTACGAGCCGGGATGGCCATGCGCCGCCCGGATGTATCAGTGCCGTGGTGCGACAGGGCTTTGTTTGCGGTGAGGATGTGTTACGTTTTGCAGAAGTGATTATAGAGGAGGAGGAAAAGTGATTATTGGAATCGATTTGGGAACCACGAATAGCGAAGTCGCTGTTTTTAAAGAGGGCAAGGTGTTGATTGTGGAAGAGGGCGGCACCGCCATTATGCCTTCGTTTGTTGGAATAAATTTTGAGGGGGAGCTGGTGGTTGGCCGTGAGGCGCGCAACCAGTATGTCGTTCGACCGGATCAGACCATCCGTTCCATAAAACGGAAAATGGGAACCAATGAAACGGTTCGCCTAGGCGATCAGGAGTACCGTCCGCCGGAAATTTCGGCGATGATTCTGCGTAAACTAAAAATGCGGGCCGAGCAGGAACTGGGAGTCGCTGTAACTCAGGCTGTGATTACGGTTCCAGCTTATTTCAACGATGCCCAGCGTCAGGCGACGCGCGAAGCGGGCGATCTCGCCGGCCTGGAGGTGCTTCGGATTATTAATGAGCCGACGGCGGCCGGCTTGGCCTTCGAAGCGGAGGGCGTTGAAGGCACCAAGCAGGTGATGGTGTTCGACCTGGGCGGCGGAACATTCGACGTTTCGATTTTGAAAATGTCCGGCGATATTGTCGAAGTGCTGGCCTCGCATGGGGATAATCATCTAGGCGGCGATGATGTCGATGAGATGATCTATGAGCATCTATTGGCGATCTATTACGAAGCACATCCAGACAATTCCGCGCTTTCTCCGGTTGCCATTAATCGGATGAAGCTGGCCTGTGAGCAGTTGAAAATCGATCTCTCTTCGGCGGCATCCGCCACCTTGGCGGAAACCGGGCTTCCGCTGGAAAATGGTGGAACGGCCGATTTCAGCCACGAAATCAGTCGGGCGGATTTTGAAGGCTTATGCGGGGAGCTGTTACGCAAAACCATGGGCTCCGTGCGCCATGTCATGGCGCAGGCCGGGCTTCGCTCGCATGAGCTGGATGAGGTTGTGCTGGTTGGGGGTTCCACCCGCATTCCGGCAGTGGCGGATATGCTTGAACAAGAGCTGGGTATTCGCCCAAGACGCGATATTCATCCAGATTTAGCGGTCGCCTATGGGGCGGGCGTGATGGCTGCGCGGCTTTCCGGCGAGCGCACCCACCGGATTCTGGTGGATGTGACCCCATACACCTTTGGTACTCGTGCTTTGGGAACGGTTGATGGAGAATTTAGTCCCGACTGTTTTGTTCCTATCATCAAGTCTGGAGCACCGCTACCCGCCCGGCGAGGTCAGGTGTTTTATACCAGCCATCCAGGACAGCCCGTCGTTCGGGTGGAGATCTATCAAGGAGACTCCTCCAATGTACATGACAACGCGCTGGTGGGAGAGTTTTGTGTCGAGAATCTGGATGATTCAGCGGATGAAGGGAGTCATGTTCTGCTCAATATGAATCTGGATCTGGACGGTATCCTCACGGTGACCGCCATTGAACAACATACGGGCTTAAGCAAATCCGTTGTGCTGGACGATATTTTGAGGGCCTCTGACGAAGAAGCGCTGGCCGCTTCTCGTGCAAAAATTAAGAAGCTGTTTGGTGAACAAGATCCCGTTCTGATTGAGGATAGAAAGGCATTGCCGAGTCCCGAAATGGATACTGAAATGAGTGATCTGTTGAGCCGCGCAGAGCGCAAGCGAAAGGATATGGACGAAGAAGATCTCCACGATCTGGACGAAGCGGTGCGGGATTTGAAGGCGGCTGTGGCCTCCAAGGATCAAGAGGCGGAACGTGCCGCCCGTCAAATTATAGAAGACATTCTGTTTTTTATTGAGGAAAAATGACAGAAAGAGAGTTAAAATGCCCCGCCTGCCGAAAGCGCTTTTCGTTGCAAAGCGAAGCGGCGGAGTGTGCCCGGTGCGGGGCGGATCTCTCCTTGCTGATCAAGCTACGTACCCAAGCCGATCATTTGATCGGACGGGCACTTTCCAGTTCGTCGCTGAATCCCGTGCAACGTGCTGACGAGTTGGAAAAAGCACTGTGGATTTGCCGATCATCCGAAGTCCAAATGATGATCGAATCCTTGGTCGAAAAAAAAGATGAGTTCTTTGGCCATTTATGAAATGAATCGGAGAATAAACCATGTTTCCTGAAATCAGACTGAGAAGACTGCGGAGAACAGAAGGTCTACGAAAAATGCTTGGGCAGCCGCTGCCGGGGCCGGAAAAAATGATCTGGCCGGTTTTTCTGCGCGAGGGGCAGGGGATTGACGAACCAATCTCCGCCATGCCGGGTCAGTCGCGCATGAGCGCGGATGTGCTACTCAAAAAACTGGAGCCGGTCGTGGAGAGCGGTGTCGGCGGGGTACTGCTTTTTGGCCTGACTGATCCATCGAAAAAAGATGCGAACGGTTCCGAAGCCTGGAACGAAAAAGGTGCGGTTCAGATGGCGATTCCCGCTATCAAAAAAGCCTTTCCGCAACTGACCCTTTTTACCGATGTCTGCCTGTGTGCCTACACCGATCACGGACACTGCGGGCCGCTGAATAAAAACGGCGAAGTGGACAATGATGCGGCGCTGACGCCATTGCAAAAGGTGGCGGTTTCTCATGCGGCGGCCGGGGCGGACTGCGTCGCGCCCAGCGCGATGATGGACGGACAGGTTTTTGCAATCCGCGAAGCACTGGATGACGAGAAGCTGATCGATACGTTACTGATGAGCTATTCGACGAAGTTTGCTTCCTCGCTATACGGCCCATTCCGCGAGGCGGAGCAGTCCACTCCCGGCAAGGGCGACCGGCAGGGCTATCAGGCGTCGTACTGTGATTTGCGGCAGGCGTTGCGTGAGTCGGAATTTGATGAATATGAAGGTGCCGACATTTTGATGGTTAAACCGGCGCTGATGTATCTCGATGTCATTCAGCGGTTGCGCGAAGCCACCGACCTGCCGATCGCGGCGTATAACGTCAGCGGTGAATATTCCATGCTGATTGCGCAGGCCGAGCGCGGCTGGGGCGATCTGCGGGCTATGGTGAGAGAAAATATGGCGGCCATGCAACGCGCCGGAGCCGACATTTTTATCTCTTACTGGGCTAACCGCTACAATGAGCTTTTGCGCGACTAATGGCCACTGGTCTGGCGATAAAGATTTTGAAGTTCCGGAGAGTTGACACCGCGCTGTAAGCCTTGTTCGATCACTTTTTTCGCGAGGTCGGGTTGGCGGGTTTGTAGGTAATAGTAGGCCAACGTCTGGACGTAGCGCGGATTGTACGGATCGTTTTGTATGGCTTGTTGGAGCAGGCGGAAGGTTTCCGGAATATTTTTCGCCGCTAGCAGGATAGCGAGATTATAGGCGGCGGCCGCATTGTTTGTTTGAATTTTGAGGCATTCGCGTAAGGCGGCTTCCGCTTCAGTATTTCGTTTTTGTTCGGCGTAGAGCAGGCCGAGGTTGAAGTGCGCTTCCGCAGAGGGCTCCGGCAGAACCGTCGCTTCTTTAAGGCGGATTTCAGCTTCCGGTAGATTGCCGAGACGGGCCAGCGCCATGGCTCCATTAATCAACGGCGGGGCGATGTCGTTACGAAGGGCATGCGCCCGGTCGTATTTTTCCGTAGCTTCTTGATCGCGGTTTTGCCGCATCAAAATGTTGCCAGCGTTGAAAGAGGACGTCCAGTGATCCTGCCGGAGGGTTAAAGATTCCCACATTTCTTTGACGGCGGCCTTGTACGCTTTCCACTGAGTTTCCGGAATGTCTTTTTCCGGTAGCGCAATAAGCCGTTCAGCCGCGCGGATGCGGACGAGGCGGTAGTCGTCGGCGAGTGCGGCAAAGAGCGCCGGATGATTTTCCGGAGAGGCGTCGGCATCCAGCGCCGAGGCGGTAGCGCTGCGAACCAGTGGGTGCGGGGATTTTTTCAGCTGTTCCCTTAGCAGGCTGTTCTGGCGCGGATCGTTCGAAGGCGGTAGAAGGCGGATGAGCGTGGTGACGAAAAGCGGATCAGAATCGAGATCGGCAATGAAAGCCAGCGCGGCAGGAATCTCCTGCCAGCGGCCTTTGCGCAAGGCCTCGACGAGCTGGGCGCGTTGCAGTTCCGGGGCGGTGTATTTGTCAAAGTCCGGATGCCATGATCGGATCTGTTTGAGCGCCCAGTCGTTGTCTTTGTCTTTGTGGCACAGGATGCAGGCGTTGCGCGAGCCGACGGCTTTGCTGAGGTTGGGCATCGGCGGGCGCATGGAGTGGTCGGATTGGTTCATGCCGCCAAACGGGTTCATGGGCATGTGGCACTGGACGCATTCGGTGGCGCCTTTGCCATTCGGATGGTGCATATGCGCTGTGGCGTTTTCTACGCGCTGTTGGTGGCAGGGCAGGCAGGCGTTGTTGGCTTCTTTGCCTTTGAAGCGATAGCGTCCGCTGGAGGTGTGGCAATGGGTGCAACTTAGTTCACCCTTTTTCAGACAGGGGCTGAGGAGCCAACTGCCGAGGGTGTAGTTTTCGCCGAAGTCGCGGCCATCGGAGTAATAGTCCGCGTTTTCAAAGGTCGTTAGATCGAAATGATCCCAGAAGCGCTCGCCGGTTTCATAGCGTGCGGTGATAGACCCCGCCTTGGCGTGACAGCCGGAGCAGGAATCGTTTTGTTGTTGGACGGTAAGCTTTTTCCAGGAAATTAGTGCAAGGTCGGCGGGCGGTTTGTTAGTCGGTGCGGCTTGGCAGACACGAATATGTTCGGAGCAGGGGCCGTGGCAGGATTCACAGCTAATACCCGGTTCCTTCCAGGTAGTGGCGTAGGTGTCGGTTTTTGGGTCGTAGTTGGAGTCGATCTGGCTGACGTGACAACTAAAGCAGGCGGCGTTGAATGTAAGCATCGGGTCGCGCCAGCTGACGGGCGTGTCCTGTTGCCCGTCGTCGAAATGGCGCAGCATACTGGTGGTGGTGTTTCTCCAAGCCTTGTTGCGAACGTCATAGAAGATCGGTAGCACTTGCAGTCGTCCGTCTTCCAACAGGGTGAGAAAGTTGTAGAAATTTTTTCCACCGAGGGCGTACGCAATCGGATATTCTCGTCCGCCATCTTCTGTGATCCAGCCTTTTTCTGGGGTAATGGTGGCCTTGTAACTGCGGCCTTCGGCTTCAATCGCTTCGTTTTGTTCGGGTAGGGTTGCCGCTAGTTCCGCCGACCAGGGTTGAAGTGCTTTACCATGATGCGACGGAGCCCAGAGTTTATAAAATTTTTCGTGGCACTTAAGGCAACTTGCAGAGCCGCTGTATTCCCGAGGGCGTTCACCGCAACCGCAAAGCAGGGCGCAAAGTCCTACGGCGATAAGGAGCGATGAATGCTTCAGGCTTTTTTGCATAGGGCGCCTATGCTATAGAATGTAACCTTTATTTGAAGGTTTATTTTGACGAAAGAGGGGTAGTTGTATGAGTTCGACATCATGGTTTAAGCGGGCGCAAGACGTGATTCCTGGCGGCGTGAATAGTCCCGTTCGGGCATTCAATGCGGTGGGCGGCGACCCGCTTTATGTGAGCAAGGGGTTCGGCTCGCACATTAAAACGGTTGATGGCCGCGATTTCGTTGATTTTTGCGGCTCCTGGGGCCCGCTGATTTTAGGTCACGCTCGGCCTGAAGTCGTCGAAGCCGCTTGTGCTGCCGCTCGTGATGGCATGACCTTCGGGATCAATACGCCGCGCGAGGTGGAATTTGCCGAATTGCTCTGCGCACAAATTCCGTCGATGCAGCAAGTGCGGATGGTTAGCTCCGGTACCGAGGCGGTGATGTCGGCACTACGGCTGGCGCGCGGCTTCACCGGTCGCCGCCGTATCATCAAATTTGATGGCGGGTATCACGGCCATTCCGACGGACTGCTCGTCGGCGCGGGTAGCGGATTGCTGACCGGCGGGATTTCCTCCTCCGCTGGTGTTTGTGTGAACGCGGGCGATGTGTTTCTGCCGGCATACAATGACAACGAAGCGGTTTCTAGGATTGTGGATGAATACGGCGATGAACTGGCGGCTATTATTGTCGAACCGATTGCCGGAAACATGGGCCTAGTTGAGCCGGCACCCAGATTTCTTGAACATCTGCGCGCCGAAGCGGATCGTTGCGGTGCGTTACTTATTTTTGATGAAGTGATTACTGGCTTCCGGTTCGGGTCGACATCTTACGGAACGCTGAAAGGAATCGCGCCTGATCTGACGTGTCTCGGCAAGATCATTGGCGGTGGCATGCCGTTGGCTGCGTTCGGTGGGCGGCGCGAGGTGATGCAACGACTGGCTCCGTGCGGCGATGTCTATCAGGCTGGAACGCTCAGCGGTAATCCGGTGGCGGTCGCCGCTGGGATGAAAACGGTCGAACTGCTGATTAAAGAAAATCCTTATGCACGGCTGGCGGAAGTGGGTGCAAAATTAGCTGTAGAGCTAAATGCGTTAGCCGGTGAATTTCATGTGGCGCAGCTCGGCGGCGTATTCACGCCGTTTTTCCGTAAAGCACCGGTGTGCAATCTGACTGATGCGAAGGCATGCGACACCAAGGCATACGCCCGGTTTTTTAATGGAATGCTTGAGCGCGGAGTTTATCTGCCGCCTGCGCAGTTTGAAGCGGCATTTATCAGCGCGGCGCATACAGAGGCCGACATCGAGGCCTTCATCGCGGCAGCCAAAGAAGAACTGAGAGGCATGTAGTCCAGCCTTTAAAAAGGTACGTAGTCTAGCCTTTAGCAAGACCGACAACCTGCGGTTGAATTTATAAAGCATGATACTTCGATTTCGCATCTGATTACCCCTTCAATGAGCAACAGCAGTCATAGTCCATTCGCCAATGGATCCAGTGTCTGCACAGTTGCGGTCTGTTGAATGGATCGTTCCGTCCCCACGAAAGCATTTGTCAGTGGCGTACGCTGACGCGTGCCGTGAGCCGACTCGAACGCGAAAAGGAAGATTGGATTCGTCGCATTCAGAAATGCCTCAATGAAATGAACGTCCAACTGCACCATGCGGTCGCGGACATCACTGGGGTTACCGGCATGACGATCCTTCGGGCCATCGTGGCCGGTGAACGCGATCCGATTCGGCTGGCCGCGATGAGAGATCGCCGCTGCAAGAAAAGCGAAGAAAAAATTGCGGAGCATTTGACCGGACCGGTAACTGGCGCGAAGAACACCTGTTCGTGCTTAGACAGAACCTGTCCATGTTCGATACGCTTTGCAGTTAGATCGAGGAATACCGGAAGGAAATCATGCGGGTTGTCGAAAATCTTTAGCCCGAAGAACGGGCGGATGTGATTCTAAGTGAATTTGGACAAATCCGCGTTGGGTGCGGAGTTGCGTCGAATCGCGTGAAAAAAGGATATAGTGTTGCCGTTTTCGCCATGGCACGGAAGCTTGCAATTCTGATCTACCGCCTACTCAAATGGGGACAGGCTTATGTCGACGAAGGCCTGGAGGCCTATGAAGCCCGTTTTGATGCCGTGCGGCTAAGGGCGTGCAAGGAAAATGCTAAAGCGATGGGTTACAACCTTTTACCAATTGAGGGTGTTGAAGCTTGTGCTTGAAGTCTCATACAAGGCGGCTCTGTGGACTGGCAGCCTAAACGGACATTGTTTAAAGAAATCGTAGCAACTAATTCCAGATAA
>JBBQSL010000083.1:0-13276 GCA_038213895.1 Kiritimatiellales bacterium
CCGTTTTTTGCCATAACCTCCAGACACCATTTGCAACAGCACTGACCCTGTTTAATAATATCCAGAAAGATCCCGTCGCAATCAGGAAACAGGCGAACCGCTTCGCGAATCTGGGCGCATAAATAGTCCAGATAGGGAGAATTGAAGCACATGGAATGGAACCCAGCATCGGTAATGTTGCTCGTTCTTCCGCAGTAACTCCCGTCAAATCCGATTTGACGCCATTCCGGATGTTCGACCGATGCCAGATTGTCCAGTCCCGCAGAAAGATACACCGGAACGTTAATATCAATCTCCTTGCATGCGTCAAACTGCTCACGGAGCAGGTCAAAAGACAAGTTCAGATGCATCTTGCCTATAGTGGTCGGATGATAACTCCATCCGTGATGACACTTCGAGAAGCAGGTCACCGAGTTGACATGCCCTTTCTGCAATGTTTCCTGCCACTGTTTTTTATTGAAAGCCGATCCAACGCCGGGAATCGCCGGAGAAGTGTGAAAATCAAGATGAACCTGACGGAATCGCAAGTGCTGCTTATGCATATGAAATAAATTCTCCTGTCCGCTATATCCTGAGACCGCCCGCCGATTAACGCTCCGACGGGAATAACAAAAAAATCCCGCAACCCCGCGCGGTTTCCAGGGGAACGGAAATCCATGTCGAACTCTTACCGATACAGCTTGCGGCCGGCGCGTTGTCCGGTCAAGGTTTTAAAACCGCCCGTTCCCAAAAAACAACCATTGACGGCTTTCCTTTGTTGAAAGGTATATGTTAAATTTTTCATATGGTTACCTTAAGTGAGATTGCAGCCCGTTGCGGAGTTTCAAAAATGACCGTCTCCAAGGTTCTGAACGGGAAAACCCTTGGGATCCGGCGCGATGCGCGGGAGCGTGCAGAAAAAATCCATCAGGTCGCCAAAGAACTTGGATATCGGCCCAATACGGCGGCAAGAGCCATGGTGCTGGGATGCTATCATTCCATCGGCCTGCTGCAAACACGCGCCCAGCACGGGATGATCACCCGGTTCCGGTCGATAACCGAGGAGCTGGCCGACAAACTGGCCGCCCGTAAATATCACCTTACTTTCGGATTGGCCTTTGTTGACGATTTTGCCCCGACCGTGGCTCCGAAAATACTCAATGAGTTGCTGGTGGACGGACTGATCGTAGATCATTATCTGGCTGTAAATCCCCTTTTTAAACGCCTGATCCAACAAGTTAAGCTCCCGACGCTCTGGCTGAACTCCCGTGAGGCACGCGCCTGCGTGTACCCGGACGATACAAACGGTGCGCGGACTGCCACACGTCACCTGATCGATCTGGGCCATCGACGTATTGCCTATGTGGCCCTGCATACTTCATCGGACTTCCCGCACTACAGTTGCGGGGATCGTAAATCCGGATACCTCAAGGCGATGGCGGCCCGGGGTCTCACCCCGCTTTTAATAGAATACGACGGTTCCCCGCCGGATCTCATGGCACACATGATGACCCTTTTGAAGAAGAAAATCCGTCCGACCGCAATCGTCGCCTATGATTATCGCGAAGCCTATTGTTCTCTCACCGCCGCATTACAATGCGGGCTTACTGTACCGCAGGATCTTTCCATTATCGGGTTCAACGATGAGTTTATGAATCTCAGCGGCATCCGTATTGATACCCTGCAGATTCCGATTCCGGAAATGGCTCAGTGCGCCGTCAACTGTCTGCTCGAAAATATTGAAGCCGGCACTCCTATGCCGGCGATCTCTCTGCCTATTTCACATCTTCCGGGCGAAACGGTAGCCGCTCCTCCGGGTATGAGCACCTAGCTCATGCGGCGTTTTTACACCGATTGCGATTCGCATTTCCGAATGATTAGACACAAGGCAGGATGCAGGCCAACCACCTGCACCGCAGCCCTCACTGACTTATATTCTCCCGCAATTCAAGCCGGGCATCCAACTGCTTCCGGATCTCATTCACTTTTGCACGATTCAGCGGGTAACGCTTAATGGCAATGACCGACACGACCAGAAAAATAACCGGGATAATCGCATAGCAGTGCCGCATCGCCAGAAACGTTGCCGCAGACTGACCTCCTTTCAGAGCCACATCAAAGCCGGTCCAGACAAGAATCGCGCCGCTGAGTGCCGTGTTTAACGTCCAGGCAACTTTCGTGGCCCATGAAAAGACGGCACTGAAACTCCCCTCGCGCCGAACGTGATTGTGTAATTCATCGTAATCGGCAACATCCGCCTGCATGGAGGGAACGATCATCCACAGGCCGGTACCGATGGGCCCCCACAAAAATGCTGGGAATATCTGAAGCCAGGGGTGCCCTGGACGAAGGAAGATATACGTAGAAAGAGCACCGGCAGCCGAAAGCCCGCAAACCAGATAAAGCAAGGCCTGCTTCCCGAACCGGGATGAAAACCAGGAACAAAAGGGAATGGCCAGAAAGGTTGTGCTGAATACCACCGTGTTTATCACTCCCTGCACTTTGGCCGCAGCTCCGACATCTCCACCGTTCACGTAATAGGCATTTAGATAAAAACCCAGCGACCCAACCAGACCAAATCCAAAAATTTTGAATACGGCAATCAGACAAAGCAACATGAAGGGTTTTGTTTTCAAGGTTTGCCGAAGACTCGTCAGCAGTTTTAATTTTTTCTGCTGCCTGGCATCCGATTCGTAGAACCGCTCCTTTACAAAAATCCCCGGGATGACTCCCGTCACGATGATCGCCGCCGCAATCAGCAAAGAAACCCAGCGCATCCCGTTAAAAAGGTCGGGGGACCCGTCTCCCGACCGGCTGAAAAAGGGCAACGCAGCCAGCGCCAGCAGCCAGCCGCCAGCGATTGTGGTCAAGCTTCTCGCAAAAGCACGATAGGCCGAGACGCTTGTTCTCTCATTATAATCGGCGGTCATCTCCAACTGGAGGCTGTAGTACGGCATCGACCAGACCGTGAAGCAGGTGTACAATAGTATGCCGCCCAGAAGCAGCCATAAAAACATCCCGGTTTGTCCCATACTTTCAGGCACCCACCAAATCAAGGGGAAGACCAGTCCTGTTAGAATCGCACCGACGACAATGTAAGGGCGGCGACGTCCCCACCGGGTGCGGGTGTTGTCGGATATATTTCCCATCACAGGATCTGTGATTGCGTCCCATGCCCGCCAAATCGCCATAATCAGCCCAAGCGAGGCGGGATTCATTCCCAGTCCAATATTAAACACCGGAGTCAGAAGCTGTTGGGGCTGCCAGACGGTCAGCTGTTCCACGGCATTCCCTGCCCCATAGGCCGCCTTTTCCAAAACCGGAATCCGGTCTTTTTCGGGGACACTGTTTCGTTGCAGAATCTGCTTCATCGCACGGAATATTTTCATAAACAAGGATCCTGAAGGATTAATCAAACAAATGAGTTACAACTCGCCCTTTTTTACATTGACAACCCAAGATGTCAAGACATAACCTGTATCGATAAATTTTGAAGCCGTTGCAGCCCGCAGGGTAAGCCTAATCGCGCCATCCTGATTATAAGGCTGGTGGCGGGATGTTTAACTTGAACCATGGAATTACAAAATAATTATGGACTATAACAATGCATCTTTTGTTGAGCGTTACGCAGGGAACCCCATCTTGACCGGAAAAGATTTTCCAGAAGAATACCGCATCGCCCATTGCTTCAATTCCGGCGTCACAAAGTATAATGGTAAGTACCTGATGCTTAATCGGTTGGAAGACTGCGCACTCAAGGCCTACTTCTGGATTGCCGACAGCGACGATGGCTTTAACTTCACCCCGCGCGCAAAGCCGATCCAGATGCCGACCGATAATCCGGCATTCCAAAAATACGCATCCATCAACTATTATGATCCGCGCATCACCCGGATCGATGACGTATATTACATCATGCATGCGTGCCACAGTGAATACGACTGCCGCCTGAGTCTTATGAAAACCGTCGATTTTGAAGAATTTGAATGGCTCGGGTTTGTCTCCGACCCCGGAAACCGGAACGGCATTCTTTTCCCTGAAAAAATCAACGGTCTGTACGCCCGGCTCGATCGTCCACTTACCTCCTGGGAAGGGGGCAATATCTGGATGTCTTTTTCTCCCGATCTGATCCACTGGGGTCAGAGTGAATGTGTACTTAAAAACAGCGCGGTACGCTGGGCTTGGTCCAAGGTTGGCGGCGGCTGTACTCCAATTAAAACCGGGCAAGGCTGGCTTAATCTTTTCCACGGGGTTCGCACCCAATGCAAGGCTCATTATGTTTACCAGTCAGGGGTCTGTCTGCATGATCTGAATGACCCGACGAAAGTCATCGCAGTCTCCGAAATGCCGATTCTCACGCCCATGAAAGACTACGAACTGCATGGACAAACTCCTAGCGTCTGCTTTATCACCGGTGCTGTGGTTGAGGATAGCGGCGAGGTAAAAGTTTATTATGGAGGAGCAGACACCGTCATGTGTGCCGGAACCATTCAACTAGATACTCTGATCGACCTCTGTTTCAACCGTCTTGGCATATCCGGACATTCAGCATGAGTGGTCGTCCGAACATTCTGATTATTAAGACCGATCAGCAGCGTTACGACACGCTGGGTTGTATGAAGCATCCGCTGGTGCAGACTCCGCACATCGATGCCCTTGCCGCCGATGCGGTTTTGTTTGATAACGCCTTCTGCTGTTCCCCTCTGTGTGTTCCCAGTCGGACCAGCTTCTTTTCGGGGCAATACCCGCACCGTAACGGTGCGGTGGATAACTCCATGGACAGCCATCTCAATCCGGAACAGTTTTCATTCATCGAACCCTTGCAACAATCGGGGTACCGCATTGGTCTGACCGGGAAAAACCACTGTTTCACAGATGCCTATCTGAACCGCTTTTTCAGCTATCGGGAAGAGTACGGCCATTGGGGTAAAACGCACGGAACGATCACAGACACCGATCGTGCGGTGATTGCATATCGTCATAGCGAAAAACGTCCCGGACTGCCCGGAGCCCCCCTGCTGGAGGGACTGCTGGACAGCCCGGAGCCGTTTGCCGAATCGCAATGTCCCACGGCGCGTATTGCCGAAGATGCAATCTCATTTCTGAAGATGTCGAAAGATCAGCCTTTTTGCCTACACCTCTCTTTTCCTGACCCGCACTTCCCGACAACAGCGTGTGAGCCGTTCTATTCCATGTACAACCCTGATGAGATCGAACTGAAGGGAAAAGATGTGGACTGGAAGAGCAAACCCTTCGCACACTTTGTGCAGTCGCAAGCCAACGGCTTTCCTGAACTGAATGAATATGAAATCAAAAAACTGGTCGCCATATATTATGGACAGATCACACAAATAGACCGGGCGATCGGTCGTGTGCTCGACAAGCTCAAACAAATGGGGCGCTACGACGACACCTTGATCATTTTCACATCAGACCACGGGGATTTTGGGGGACAGTTCGGTCTTCTTTCTAAAACCAAGGGGTTCTATGAACCGCTGATCCGGATTCCTCTGATTCTAAAACTGCCCGGACGGCAGAAAGGCTTCCGTTGTGCGGCACAGGTGAGCAATATTGACGTAATGTCGACCGTGTTTGAAATAATCGGCCTGCCGGTTCCCGAACAAGTTCAAGGTAGATCATTTTCTGCGTGTCTGGACAATCCGGAGGCACGGCACCGCAAACAGATCCTCTGCGAGGTCGGGCATCCGAAGCCACCGCCGCCACCAATAAACTACAAGGATTATGCCGCATATAACGAACTCCGCACAAAGCAGGACGGTCTTTTCTGGTTCATCGAATATACCATGCACGGTCATTCCGCCATGATTCGCAAAGATGGTTGGAAATACTGTTCCTACGCCGGGGACAGCAATGAGCTTTATAACCTGAGCAACGACCCCTTAGAATTAACGAATTTGGCACACCATCCAGAACACAAAGCAACACGGGAAAAATTAGAGGCGGAGCTCTCTGCACTGCTTTCCGGAGACGGCAAAGAAATCTCATGAATACCAGACTTCCACACAAACCGAATTGGCTTGAAAAAGCAGTTTTATACCAGATCTATCCGTCCAGTTTTCAGGACTCCAACGGGGATGGAATCGGGGATATCCCCGGAATCATTCACCGGCTGAACTATCTCAAGAGCCTCGGGGTCAACACCATTTGGCTGTGTCCCTGTTTCAAGTCAGCTTTTCGAGACGGGGGTTATGATATCACTGATTTCTATACCGTCGACCCGCGTTACGGAACAAACAATGACCTGAGAGATTTATTCGACAAGGCCCATGCCTGCGGACTCAAAGTCATTCTGGATCTCGTGGCGGGTCATACCTCGATCGACCATCCATGGTTTCAGCAATCTGCAAAACCGGAAAGAAATAAATACACCGACTACTATCTCTGGACCGACAGTACCTGGGAGCATCCCCAGGTCGGCGGCTGTCCGATGCACGGTTATTCCGACCGCGACGGCAACTTTTTAACCAACTTTTTTTGGTCGCAGCCTTCTCTCAATTACGGTTTCGCTGATCCGAACCCGGACAAGCCATGGCAACAGCCTGTAGATGCCCCCGGCCCGCAGGCGGTAAGAGCCGAGCTACGTTCGATCATGGATCACTGGCTCGCGATGGGGGCAGACGGGTTCCGTGTGGATATGGCGGCCAGCCTGATCAAAAGCAATGATCCTGAAAAGCGGAAACCGGCCCTTGAGGCCTTCTGGCAGGAAATTAACCGATGGCTGACTATCCATTATCCAGAAGCGGCTCTGATCTCGGAATGGTCCTGCCCCGCAGAGGCCGTAGCCAGCGGCTTTCACGTCGATTTTATGATTCATTTCCGGTCGCCTGCTTATACGAGTCTCTTCCGTCTGGAAGAAGAGGCCTTTCGAACATTCAAACGGGCTCCGTCCTATTTTGATGCCAAGGGACGGGGAACGCTGCATACTTGGCTGGATGAGTTTGTAAAGCAACGGATCGCCATAAGGCATCGCGGTTTCATCAGTCTGCCGTCCGGAAATCATGATCTGGCACCTCGTCTCGGGGAGCGACGTTCAATTGAAGAACTTAAAGTGATTTACACCTTTTTGTTTACACTGCCGCACATTCCCACACTCTACTATGGAGACGAAGTCGGCATGAGAGGAGCCCGTCATCTCCAGTCAAAAGAAGGTGCATACAACCGGGTTGGAGCGCGAACTCCCATGCTATGGGACAACACCCCGAATGCCGGATTCTCGACCGCAAGCCCCGATCTGTTCTACCTGCCGGTGGATCACCCCGAAAACGGACGAAATGTTGCAGACTGCCAAAATGATCCGGGTTCTCTGCTGGCACACATCCGCACACTGATCCAATTGCGGGAACACCATTCGGCACTCGGAACAACTGGCGATTTTTCCGCTTTGCAAACAGAAAATAACGGTTATCCGTTTGTTTATGAAAGGCGGGGAGAATCCGAAACCTGTACTATCGCCATCAATCCGACTGACTCTGGACTGACGGCAAACGGGTATGAGGGTCTCCGAACCATTCTGAGCACCGGCGGCGCTTGTCCTAAAGATGATCTTCTGATCCTGCCGCCGCACTCCAGCCTCATCCTAACAACCAACCGTAAAAAATGATTTCTATGATAAATTCCTTCAGTTTGCTCCCTCGCCAGATCCATCTCGATTTTCACACATCGCCCTTCATTCCCGGGGTCGGTGAAAATTTTGATGCCGATATCTTCGCCCAAACGATGGCTGAGGCTCATGTTCAAAGCGTTAATATTTTCGCTAAATGCCATCACGGTATGTCTTATTACCCCACCCGCATAGGAACCCGCCACCCGTATCTCAAACAGACCGACCTGCTCGGAGAGATGATCGAGGCCCTCCACCGGCGCGGAATCCGCGCACCGGTTTATACGACCGTCGTCTGGGAGGAGAGGGTTGCTGATACCCATCCCGAATGGCGGCAGATGAAGGCAGACGGTACACCGTGTCAGCTGGAAAAGTCGGCAGATATGCAAACCATTGTGCCGGGTCGTTGGCGGTTTAACAGCTTTGTTCACCCCGAGTATCAGGACTATTTCGAAGCGCACCTGCTTGAGCTGCTCAATGGATATGACATCGACGGACTCTGGATCGATATCCTGTTTCTGGATCAAGGAGCCTGTTTCAATCCCGCTAGCATTCACGAAAGGGAACGGCTGGGTCTAATGGAAGACTCTCTAGCGGTCAATTCGAAATTTGAAAGCCTTATGCAGCAGAAATTCTGCAGCCGCTTCACAAAACTGATACACGACAAGGCACCCCGGGCTTCTGTTTTTTATAATTCCACAAACCATGTCTTTGCCGACCCCCGTTACAGTTGGACGAGCCGCGTCAACTACCAGACACACTGCGAAATTGAATCGCTCCCCTCGGGATTCTGGGGGTATTACCACTTCCCGAAATATGCCCGTCAGGCTCAAATGTGGGATAAACCGTTTCTCGGCATGACCGGACGGTTTCAAAAAATGTGGGGAGACTTCGGCGGAATCAAACCGCAGGCAGCATTGGAATATGAATGCTTCCGAATGCAGGCTCTGGGAGGCGGTTGTTCCGTGGGCGATCAAATGCACCCCTCCGGCAAACTGGATCAGGGAGCCTATCACCTGATCGGAAAGATTTATGAACAAATCGCTGCGGCCGAACCATTCTATGCCGGAACAGTTCCCTGCCCCCAAGGAGCCGTCCTGCCCGCCGGCGATCCCGGCCAGAATGAAACCCTGACCGGACAAAGTGAAGAGGGTGCTGTTCTTATGCTGGAGGAACTTCACTATGATGTGGCCGTTGTGGATTGGAGTGATGATCTGAACCGGTTTGACTTTCTGATCCTCACTGACTCAACCCCCGTCGATGAGATGTTCCGCCGGAAACTGGAAAAATATTACAACGCAGGGGGCAAGCTGATTCTGTCTCACCGGGCGGGGTTTAATCCGAACGGCGAGTGGGCGCTGAAATTCCTCCCCTTGCGGGTGGGTTCGCCGCAACCCTTGTTCCCGACTTACTGGAAAACCTGCGCGGCGCTTTGCCCTGAATACGCAGATGACTTCCGCGTGATCTATCAGCAGGGGTTAAGGGTCGAAGGCGGAGAAAACACAACCGTTCCTGTGGAACGCCATCTGCCTTACTTCAAGCGCAGCGATGAGAAGTTTTGTTCACACTTCCAAACACCTGCCGATCCTCACTGTACCCCCGAAGCCGCAGTTGTCGCCGGGGAACGGTTTGTCTATTTTGCGGATCCTGTGTTCACCGAATATCGTCAGTCAGGGAATACCTTTGTTCGTGAGATCTTTGCTGCGATACTGGAAACTATTCAGATCCGTCCTTACATTACAGGCGGACTTCATCCGCATGTCCATGCGTACGGCCGACGCGACGGAGATGATTTGAAAATAACACTTATTAACTACATACCCTGTCGAAAATCGCTTGCCGTCGACATCATTGAAACACCTCTAAGTTTTGCGGGGCAATCCGTTCGTCTTTCACGTCTCGCTAAAGAGGTGTGCACCATCGATGGCGTAAAACTGAATCAGCTTCATCAGAATGAATTTATGTTGCCGGAAACCGCAACAGGAAGATTGTTGCTGACTGCAAAAGGGTTCTTTACAGCGCCGGAAACAAGCATATCACGGTAAAGATCATGCACCGGATGTTCTGTCGAAATGCAAATCGTCTTTTAAATGATGTCTGATCTCCCGCGCGAAGGATCTCACGTTCGTCAAGTAAATGTTTGGATTTAAAAAAAAACTCCCCGTGGTAAGCCACGGGGAGGCGAGTTCGTTTGCGTTGAAAAGAGCGGTTTTGGAAGAAAAGCCGGATTGGGGCTCAAAACTCCTGCGGGTGCCGCCGCTTTAACTCGGCAATTGCTTCACGGCGCCCAGAGGTTTCAAGACGCCGCACATAATCACACGCTTTGATCTGTCCGCGCCGCGCATGAAAAGGTCCGCCCTCCGCAATAACGGTCTCCATCGGATCCCCCCACCCTTCCGGCATGGTTTCCATCATCTTCTGATGCCATGCGGCGTATTTTTCCTGTGCCGCCGAGCAAAGATCCGGTTGCTGTTCTGCAAGGTTCATTGTTTCATGCGGATCCGTTTTTAAATTGAAAAGCATCTGCTCATCAAAAAGATGAAAGCCGTCATGCCAGGTTCGCATCCAAATATAATCATCCCATCGTACAGAACGCTGGCAAACATGTGCACACTGACTAAGCACCAGATAGTCCCGTCCGCAATTTTTGCCTTCGACAAGCGCAGGTGCGAAACTCTGCCCATCCCAATAAACCGATGTTTTCAAATTCATCATTTCAGCAAGCGTCGGAAGCAAGTCGAGATTGTAGTGAAGCCCGTCATCTGTACCCCCTGTTTTCATCCCCGGCCAGCGGATGATCATGGGAATACGGCACGTCTGATGATCTGCGGTGCCGTGCTCCGCATACAATCCGAGCTCACCATAGTTTTCCCCATGATCTGAACTGATGATAATCACGGTGTCATCCAGCACGCCTTGCGCCTCAAGTGCTTGCAGAATTTTCCCGACATGATCATCCGCATAACGAATGCCACAATCATATCCGTCTATTAATTTGCGCATTTCGTTCATGTCACGGACTTCCCCGGGTTGTCGGGGAAACTGCGGCCGCGTTGAGTTGTCATACATGGCGATGTCCTGAATGGTGTGCGGGCCGGGCAGTTTGCGATGTTCTTCGATGAGTTCCCCAGAAAGCCACTCGGGCAGCGGCTCGTTTTCGAAGGGATTGCCAAATTCTGCGGGCGCACGAAAAGGGGTGTGCGGATCCCAATAATTGATATGCAAATACCAATTATCTTCTTTGCCGCGACGTTTAATCCAATCGAGTGCGGTCGGAGAAACTTCTTCGGCAGATTCCATGCCGCACTTGCCCGTATCATGAATCTCACGAAACCCTGCATAAAACTGCCAGGCGGAATGGCGATCCCCAAATCCTCCGATGTACACCGTATGCATTCTGCCTTTCTTTGTCAGCAGAGCGGGTAACGAAACTCTACCGGACTGGCTTTGGAAATCTCTGCCGCGTCCTTCCGGGCGCGGGTCGGCGCAAAGCCCCCCGTGGTTGACAACCCCGGTGTGAATTCCAAACCGCCCGCTCATCATGGCATTTCGTGAAGGAAGGCAAGGGGCATCGGAACAATAATAATTTTCAAAGCGCACTCCTTCCGCCGCAATGCGGTCGATATTCGGCGATGTATTTCGATGGTATCCGTAACAGCCAAGATGATCAGGGCGAAGCGTATCAATATCAATATATAGTATCCTCATCAGAGTCCTTTCTTACTTAAAATTCTATCCAACCGGTTCAATATTTCTTTGAACCAACCCGCAGGAATAAGTGAACCGCAATTACATTATCACGAAAATGCCATTGACGTTTATCGGTAAATCTTGTTCATTAGAGCCGCGTGCAGATTCTTTGTCAAGTTGCGATCATTGTTTTTTTACAAACGTTTCTCAAAAAATATTTACTGCGTACCCGCGATGGCAACCTACTGTTTCTGCACACACAACACCCTGCAACAAGAATTAGAAAAGGAAAGACCCATGACCACGAAAATTGCGCTTCTGTTCGGACTTTTATTATCAACTCAGCTGGGATTTGCGGCGCCAGAGAAACCGGTGATTAAAGATATTCCCGGTAAAAATATGCAACGCACCATTAAAAAAATGATGGATGTGCAAAACGATGAAGTCGTTCGTATCGTTTTTTATGGCCAGTCCATCACCAAGCAGATTGTGAAGGAGACCGATTTTACAGAACAATTTCGGGCCAAATTTCCTAATAAAAAAATAGAGTTTGTTGATGCGGCAATCGGCGGATGGCAATCGCAACTGCTTGTAAAAACAAAAGAAAATGAGGTTCCGTTTTTCAATGCCGACCTAATTATCTTCCACTGCCTGAAGGGGCTGGATGGAACGTATGAAGAAACGATCAGATATATGCGAAGCACAACATCGGCGGAAATCCTGCTATGGAACGATCACCTCGACCAACGTGGATATGTTCAGGAAATACAAGATCGGGAAACCATGATCGCATCGCTCGCTGAAAAATATGACTGCGGGCTGGTGGATGTCACCAGCCGGTGGCGGATCTATCTGGAGAAAAACAATTTAAACCAAAAGGATCTCCTACGGGATTACATTCACCTCAACAATCAGGGGAAAAAGTTTCTGGTCGACAGCCTGCTGACTGCGTTTGTCTGTGACGACGCACTTTGCGCGGACGATGCCGCCGAAAAAAGCAATGCCTTGCTTGAAGTTATCGCAGGCGACCTGCGAACATTCGAGTTTAATGGTATTCAGTTGGATGCAGTTTATGAGACCAGCGAAAATAGCACACCCATTGTCGCTAAAATCGACGGCCAGTCGCCGGCTGAACTGTTTACAAGTTACGCGCTGAAAAGCCCGCCCTTGATTCCCGGTTTTTTCCAGCCCATTACGGCGCGTGTGGCATGTGAGACCTGTCCGCAAGAAGAAATATGGACCATGACCGTTTCGAATGTCGATTTAAATGCCGCGACGTTCGATTTTGAAATCAACGGAAACATCAGCGGCTTCGAAGGACGCGGGAACACCAAGCACGACTTCGTTTCAAACTCGAAAAAAATTATACTTTCGTCAAAAGATTGGAATACCGCCCAGATGAACCATAAGCTTTCGGCGTTAAAAAACGGAGATGAGCTTCTGTTCGAGTCCGCTCCGTTGTTTGATAAAAACTATACTGCGAATAGCAATCAGGCGATTGTTGTTTCAGCCCTTGCCAACAAACAACACTCTGTGAGCATCGATGTCCCGCCATCGATATCGATTAAATACTTTATCGTACACAAACCTTGGCTATATAGGGAGTTGAACTGAAAGCATGGTGCTTACTGTTGGTTATTTTGGGTCTTCCGCCGAATCTGTGGGTAAAAACACTTAACACACCGGGCATTTAAACTCCAATATGTTGTCGACCAAAACGACACAAAGGAGTGCCCAGTGCGAATTCAGACCTTACTCAACCAAGTTCATCCCCTCAAATCATTTGTTTACACAGCTTGCCGTCTGGAGTTCCGCACGTCGGGACTGGCTCTGGTAGCAACCGTCACACCGCGACGTAACGGCAAAGTTCATTGCTCCCGATGCGGTAAGGCTTGCAAGGTCTACGATCATTTCGGAATTCGCGTCTTCAACTTCGTTCCACTATGGAATATCCCCGTTGAGTTCGAGTATCTCATGCGCAGGGTG
>JBBQSL010000084.1:0-13239 GCA_038213895.1 Kiritimatiellales bacterium
CTTAGACGACATGTCCTGCACCACATCTTCCGCCTGAGAAAGTTCATGCCCAGCAACAATTTCTGCGCGCAAAAAAGACGCAGCACACAAAACCATCATAAGAATAATTTTAAAATGCATAGCTTGTCCTCCTGATTAATATATTCAAAGGCTAGTTGAAGCCCTGCAAGGCGACAAGAACATTTAAAACATAGTGCTTTTTTCCCAACCCGCCTAATACAAAAACCGTTGAAACGAATGTCTGCGAACTTGGTGTGAAATCAGGTTTGGCAGCCTCACTCTGTAAGAATAGCTTTCACAAGAAGTTTACGGAATTTAAACCAACCGGAGGAATGATATGAACAAACCGTTCGCGTGGCTCATTCTCCCTTTACTGCAAGGCTCTGTCAGTTTAGCCGGACTTCCCTTTACTGGGCCAGATTTATGGATCACTCAAAAAGGCGTCGAACTGTTTTCTGAAAAATTTTCCGGCTCTCAAATCGATACCAACCACTGGATCGCAGCAAAAGGCCTCTGGAAGGTTGAAAATGGCGTTCTGACTGGCGTTGAACTTGCAGATGACCACCACGCCGCCAGCATTCGCACCGCTATCCCGTTCGAAAACGCTATTATACAGTTCGATCTGCTGGCTCATATCGACAAACAGACCTTTGTACTCGGCAGTCACGAACAAATGGGATCACCTAAGAAAAGCTTCGGATTCCCGGTACAAGGCGAATCCGCATCTTTCGATAATGTAAAAGTCTGGGCCGCAACGCCTAAAGCAGACACGGCCACACTAAGTAGACTTCAAGGCGCTAAACACCAAACTGGCAAAAGCCCGCAAAGCGGAACTGGATTATCTCTTAAAAAAGAGTCCAGAACTCGTCGCACTGAACAAAGTAATTCCCAAGCCTCAGTCCCAGCCTGCCAAATAAAGAACCCTGCGGAATATGTTCCACAGGGCTTTCTATACACGATAGCTGGCCGATTAATTTGAATTAGGGAGCGTTATTTTTTACTACTACCTTTTTTTGATTCTTTTTTACCTTTGGATCCGCCAGCCAAATCAGCCTTATCCAATACGCCATCACCATTTTTATCTTTACTAGAAAAAGCGGCTTGAGCTTTGTCTGAATCAAATTTCATTACCATCTCCTCAAAAAAAAGAGCCTCTCAGAATTTTCTGAAAGGCTCTGATTATTCGTTCTTGATCGAGCAAAAGCTTATTTTCCTTTTTTGCCCTTCATAGCAGTCGGAGCCCTTTCATCCGCAGATATCACGCCGTCGCCGTTCTTATCCATTTTCTTAAACGCTTCTTCGGCTTTAGCTTTATCAAACTCACCGCCAGAGGCTTCAACCTTTTTCTGCTGCGCCGCAATAAAAGCATCCCGATCCTGAGTTAGCGCACCAGTGCTTTTACCTTTTTCTTTCGCCTGAGCTCCAGCGACGATTGTCAGAGCAACCACCAATACGATCCATTTATTCATTCTCATCTCCTTGGACAGAACCGCCGGAAAAAATTGCCCTCACTCGAGGACTACTCATTTATCCCGACTTTTGTGATTCTATAGTCTATAAAACGCAAAAGGTGACTAGAAATTGTACCCGAACAAAAAAATGTCTTATACCAATTGCGGGTGAAGATCGGTATTTATTCATTCGGGTAGGGATGGCTCGCCGAGCCGTCCGCACGCACGCCAAGCCGACTGAGCAGGAGAGCCATTCCACCGTGCGGCGCGTTCGGCGAACACGCCCTACCCTTTATCTTTAACCGTGATTGGTATCGGGGCTTCAAATCGCTTCGATATCGCCAGCCGTATAATCCGCATGAAATTTTGCCGAAAACTGCTCCAGCGTTCCGGTTTCAATCGCGCCACGCAGACTGGCCATTAGTTCCTGATAATAGTGCAAGTTATGACGGCTCAAAAGCATCGGGCCGAGCATTTCCGAAACCCGGAACATGTGGTGTAAATAGGCGCGAGAATAATTTCGGCAAGTGTAGCAAGTACAGTCCAGATCGAGTGGACGCGGGTCGGCGGCGTGGCGGGCATTCATAAAATTGAGCGTTCCGCGTCGCGTAAAGGCCTGCGCCGTACGGCCTGAACGGGTCGGAATCACACAGTCGAACATGTCGATTCCGCGCATTACCGCACCAACCAAATCAGTCGGCTTGCCGACGCCCATCAGGTAGCGCGGCTTATCTTCCGGCAGATACGGAACCGTGGTTTCCAAAGTCTGGAACATTAGTTCCTGCCCCTCGCCGACCGCAAGGCCGCCGATCGCGTAGCCGTCAAAGCCGATCTTTTTTAGGGCTTCTGCCGACTCTGCACGCAATGCTGGATAAATGCTGCCCTGCACAATACCGAAAATGCCGTAGCCATCACGTCGTACAAAAGCGTCGCGCGAACGCAAGGCCCAGCGCATAGAAAGACGCATAGATTCGGCGGCGACTTCTTCGGTGGCCGGAAATGGCGTACATTCGTCAAAAGCCATCGTAATGTCGGCATCGAGCAGATGCTGGATTTCTATCGAACGTTCTGGCGACAAGTGGTGACTACTGCCGTCAACAAACGATTGGAACGTTACGCCTTCCTCAGTGATTTTCCGAAGCTTGGAAAGGGACATTACCTGAAAACCGCCGGAGTCCGTTAGAACCGGTTTGTGCCAGTTCATAAACTTATGCAGTCCACCAAGCGCGGCAATGCGTTCCGCGCCAGGGCGCAGCATCAGGTGGTAGGTATTACCGAGTACAATTTGCGCGCCAGTATCAGCGAGCTGTTCCGGCAGAATCCCCTTCACCGTGCCGACCGTTCCAACCGGCATAAACGCGGGTGTATCAATTTCACCGTGCGCCGTTGTAATTTTAGCTCTGCGAGCGGCTCCATCCTGCGCTGTTTTTTTATACTCGAACTGCATTTTTTCCTTAAACAGCTTACAACGCCGCAGTTTTCATGATTCGGTCACAAAGATCAGAAAACTCAATTCCGGCCACTGCCGCTGCTTTAGGCAACAGACTATGCGAGGTAAACCCCGGAATGGTGTTGAGTTCTAGTACATATTGCTCACCTTCCGGTGTCATACGAAAATCAACGCGACCAAACCCGCGTGCACCAAGCGTTGCGAAAGTTTTTTGAGTTGTTTTCTGCATCCGCAAAACCGCTTCATCCTCTAGTTCAGCTGGAATAACATAGCGCGTGGTGTCCACTTTATACTTCGCAGTGTAGTCATACCATCCCGCCGCCGTTACAATCTCAACAATCGGGAGCACCTGACCATCCACTATACCCACCGTAAATTCACGCCCCGGAATAAATCGCTGCACAAGAATTTCATCATCATATTTAAAAGCCGCGTCAAGTGCCGCCGCCCATTCTGAATCCTTAAAAACCAGCGAACAGCCTACACTGGAACCCTGCCGCGGCGGTTTGACTGCAACCGGAGGTTTCATCAAAGGTTTTTCGCCTCGACACAATACTTCACTTTCCGGCACCTGCACCCCAGCTTTGCGCAGACACTCTTCCGTCAGAATTTTATCAAAAGAAATCCGGCTGGCCTCTACACCCGCACCGACATACGGAAGCCCGAGCTCGGTCAGCCGGGCCTGCGCCCCGCCATCCTCGCCAAACGTGCCGTGCAGCGCAATGAAGACCGCTTCGATTCCCACAGGAACGGTAAAGTCCGGAGCGGTGACATCTATTTCGGTCACTACATATCCGGCCTTGCGCAGGCCGTTGGCAATCACTTTTCCAGATTCTAGCGAAACTTCCCGCTCCGCAGAAAAACCGCCCTTGAGAACGGCCACTTTTGTAAAAGTTTTTTTCATCGTGCTATTCCTGATTAATTGAAAAATCACAAACGATCGGCAAATGATCTGAAAAACGAACGTCCGGCATCCAGCAATGCTCTACACAGACGCCCGGGCTATGCAGAATAAAGTCGAGATGCCGTTTCGGCTTCCAGCTCGGGAACGTCGGCGAATCGTCCGCATGAGCATTCTTAAGTCCCGTCGCAGCCAAGAACAGCCGGACTTCCTGTTCGCCCCAAAGCGCATTGAAATCACCGGCGACAATATGTGGTTTTTTAACGGTCTGTAACAGATCGTAAAGATCGCCGAGCTGGCGATGACGCAACCGCGAACTGAGCGCCAAATGAATCAGGAAAAAAGAGACATTCTCCATCTCCAACTCAATCACCAACCGCTTAACACCGCGATCGAAATAATGAAACGTCTCCTTATGCCCATTGTCACGCACAACAAATGCATTGCCCTGCTGTTTGAGTACCGGCAAATAACGTGTCAGCGAATTTTCGCCGTACTTAGAGCGGTAAACATGATAGTGGCCAAGTGCCGTGGCAACCGTTTCGGCCTGATTGCTTTTACCTGAGCGGTATGAACCTGAGTCCACTTCAATCAAACCGGCGACATCGGGATTTAAGTCCTGAAGAAACTGCGTGATGCGTTCAAAATTCTTGCTGGTATGGCGTAGATATCCATTCAATGGAGTATGGAACCTCCCGCCACCCGTTCCGTACCGAATGTTATAGAGTAAAAATCTCATAAATATTGGATAAATGGATTCAGAGATGATGGGATTATTGTCCTCAACAATCCATCGATCCAGCAATCCATCAATTCTCCTTTTCTTTGGCCCACTCAGCCATTTGCTCAATATCACCCGCGCCAATGATTAAAAGTACATCGCCAGCACGAATTTCACGCTGAACATCCTGCCACGTTTCTTCCAAGGTTTGGATACTTTTCACACTGGATTTTACAGCTTCTGGAAAATTTCTATACAAATCGGCTGTTGTTCCGCCCACCAACGGCTTCTCCGATGCGGCATAAACGGGTAGCAACCAAAGTTTTTCCAACCCTCGGAATGCGGGGGGAAAGTCAGCCATTAAAGCCTTCGTCCTTGTATAACGATGCGGCTGAAAAACGCCTAGCAGTCGCTTCGGTTTTAGGGTTTCAAGCGCGGTTTTAACCAGCGCGCGGATCTCTGTCGGATGGTGAGCATAATCGGAAATAATAGTGTACTCACCTTCATAAACCCGCTCAAAACGCCGCCGCACCGGTTTGAGATTCGCCAGAGCCGTAATCATTTCCTGCTTGGTCTTCCAATTTTTACAAATTTCAATGGCCGCCGCAGCGTTCAACCGGTTATGAAGCCCCGGTAACGCCACGTGCCACTCGCCACTCGCCACTTCATAGGGAACCGCTTTCGGATTGTCGGCGCAAAGCCGCGATGTCGCAGGATCTTCGCCGCAATAGACAATCTTCTGCTTGGTCTGGGCGATGAATGTTTTGAAGCAGGCCTCAAAAGCTTCAACACTGGCATGATGCTCCATGTGATCATATTCAATATTAGTGATCACTGCGATATCCGGATGATAGTTTGCAATCGTTCCGTCACTCTCATCGGCTTCGACAACCATGATCGCACCATCTTTGGCGACGCCGTCAAAGCCCGGCACTTCGCCACCGATACAATAACCGCACCCAAGAATTTGCGCGATCATTGAAGTCGTCGTGGTCTTACCATGCGTGCCGCTGACGGCAATGGTAAAACGGTCGCGCAAAAGTACCGGTAGCACTTCACCTCGACGATTAACGGGGACTTTCGCGTTCAGCACCTCGGGATGATCATCCGGCACGGCCGTAGTGCGAATAATCCAATCGACATGGGTTAGATGACTCAAATCGTGGCCGATTAAAACAGAAATCTCCTTTTCGCGCAGCCAGGCCGTCTGGCGATTTTCCTGTTCGTCGCAACCGGAAACGCAGTGTCCGCGCTCTTTGAGCAGCAGAGCAAGCCCTGCCATACCGATACCGCCGATACCAATCATATGGATACGACGGGGCTCTGAGAGCAATCTGACAATTTCAACACACATTTCCGACTCCAATGACACCGGGATACGACCTGCCGGAAATATCTACTTTCCTGTACTGCCGAAACCGCCCTGCCCACGGGTAGTCTGTGAAAGCTCATCCACCAGCTTGTAGTGAATTGGCGAACTGTCGGTTGCCACCAACTGAAAGAGGCGCTCGCCCTTCTTCGCCGTGTACGATTCAGACTTAATGTGATCGCACATAGCCATGATTTCGCCGCGATAGCCGCCATCAATCAGCCCAATGGAGTTCGACATCCGTAAAGGAGTTTTGGAAATACTAGAACGAGGGAAAAGATAATAAGCCCGACCGTCCTCCGGTTCACAGGATATGCCCAATTTTATGGGCTTAGTCTCGCCCGGTTCAAACGTAATATCCTCCAGCACATACAAATCAAGACCGGCATCGCCATCATGAAAATGACCATGATTAAGGTAAAATTCGCGAGCCGTTTCGTTGAACGGTTTAATCAAAAGCTTCATTATTCCCCTTTCTTCAGATTACAGTTGGACAGCCGATTAAAATCCGGTTTATCCTTCAAATCCAGTCTAAACACGAAAAGGAATATCAACCATGCTTAATCTGGCTATTTTCGGCTCAGGATCGGGCTCTAATTATCAGGCCATTGCCGAGGCTATTGCGGCAGGACAGCTCAACGCCCGCATCGCCTGCGTTATTTCCGATGTAAAAGAAGCCTACATACTCGAACGCGCCCACCGATTAGGGCATCCCGCCATATACCTCGATTGCGCCCCTTTTAAAACCAAGCTCGATGGCGAAGCTGAATTACGCGCCATAGAAATCATCAAACAACACGGCGGTAACTTTATTGCCCTCGCCGGATTTATGAGAATTGTAAAACCCGGCTTACTCAAAGCCTTTGCCGGACGCATCATTAACATTCACCCGTCCCTACTGCCCAACTTCCCCGGACTCGAAGCGGGTCACCAAGCGCTCGCGGCGGGCGTTAAAGAAACGGGCTGTACCGTCCATTTTGTTGACGGAGGAATCGACACCGGACCCATCATCGTTCAGCGGAAAGTCCCCGTACTCCCCGGAGATACCATTGAAACACTGATGACCCGCATTCACGAACAAGAGCACGCGGCATACCCCGAAGCCCTGCAAAAGATCGCTACTTCTACCAAGTGCGGGTAAAAATCGGTATTTATTCATTCAGGTAGGGATGACTGACCGAGCCGTCCGCACGCACGCCAAGCCGACTGAAGTAGCCGCGCCGCATGGCGGTGCACATGGCTGTTAAGACTACCGGACGGATCAGGTCGTCGCAGTGTTCCAGAATGGAGTTGAGCTCTTCCTGCGTGAAGGGCTGACGGTGCACAGTCTTCAATGTCTGATACGGAATTCCCGCAAAGGGATTGGAAAGAACCCCTGCTTCCAGTCCCAGGCTGTCAAACAGAAACTGCATCACTGCCAGCTTCACATTGTAACTCTGGCCAGACATCTTTCAACTTGGCAGAAGCCAATGTTCTTGAACACTCAAAAGTCGTGTCGCCCGAAGCGCGCAGATTCAAAGGAACCTTTCCTTTAATCTCAACGTCAAGATTTACGAAGCGGCGTTCGCCATTTATGATGTATCTTCCGTACCACCACTTGGAGCGGAGGTTGTGATTTTTGTCTCTTCTTAATTCTAGCCCCATGATTCATCTCCCTGTTAGACGTTTTGCGTCGTGTTGTAACAAGGCGAGAAATCAAACGGCTGAAAGCCACACTTTCTGCCACACTTTCCCGCGAATCAGAGAAACTTAAAGATAAGATGCACTTCTAAGTGATTACTATAGAAGGCGTTAAAGTGGTGGAGGTAATGAGGGTCGAACTCATGACCTCTTGAATGCCATTCAAGCGCTCTACCAACTGAGCTATACCCCCCACTGGAGAAGCTTGGGTTTATATACATCCACCCAAGCTAAGTCAACGTCTCTTATGACAAAATCTTGCGTTACGTCGAAATTCCAAAGCATACTGCCTTTTATGAGTACTCGTCCCCGCCATCAAATCGAATTTTTCTGGCCCGACCCGCCCTTTAATCTGGTGCTGGTTGAGCCGGAAATTCCGCAGAATACCGGCAATATCGCCCGTTTGTGTGCCGCAACCGGCACCATCCTTCATCTAATTGAACCACTGGGCTTCCGGTTGACCGACCGGGAGGTAAAACGCGCCGGTCTCGACTACTGGGATGCCGTAGAAATCCACCGTCATTCTTCGGTCGGAGTATTTCTTCAATCGTCCGTCATCAATCAAAAATCGAAAATGCTTTTCTTTAGCACCAACGGTAAAAAAAGCTACACGGACGCGGAGTACCAACCCGGCGACTGCTTGATCTTCGGCAGTGAAAGCCGCGGACTGCCGCTGGAACTGCTCGAAGCCCATCCGGAAGATGTGTATAACATTCCCATGAAACTGGATAATGTCCGTTCGCTCAATATAGCGAATGCTGCCTCCATCGTGCTCTATGAAGCATTACGGCAGGTCAACCGAGTCTAGTAATACGAAAAGTACTTTTGGAATACCGCAGGTCACCACCCGCTTCGCTAGAGCACTTCACGATTCAAACGCCGTACAACCCACCCCGGCCTGCCGGCCAACCCCTCCCAGGAGGGGAACAAAAACTACATATTGACGATCCCATCCTTGGAGGGGTGCGCGAAGGGAAAAAGTGCGTATTTTCAGGCCGATGTGCATCTAACTGCAGAAGTCAGGTTAGTGATTAGCGGATGGCGATTCCGAAGTTTTAAGGATTACAGTGTATTAGAAAGTTGCGGTACGTATCGCGGGCATCCTGCCTGCCTTTATGCTACACCTTTTGAGAAAACGCTCTAATCGCTGCGAACTCGGTAGAATAAGTGGTTCACTCCGCTCACGCTATTGGTATAAACGTTGAGCGGCGGCGTGGGCGGAATGTTGCTAGCAATACACGTCCATTGCTGACTGGCAAGGTCGCCGGTGCGGTACAATGAGCAGGTTTCTGGGAAGCTGTTCCATTCGACCACGCAGTTCTGTGCATTTACGGAAGGTAGAGTGAGCGTAACCGGCACGTCGACGAAAGCGTGAGGATCGCCGAAAAGGATGAGATTCATATAGATCCAGCGGTACGGCATGGAGCCGGAGGTTTCAACGTTTCCGATCAGCGCTTCGCGCGACTGCCGGTCAGCTTTGCCGATGATGGCATGCCCGGCCCGGAGCAGGCCGTTGAAAAATACGGCCTGAAACTCGCCGCTGTATTTCCACTCATGCTGCGGATCGTACCAGCCGAGGCGCGAGTTGAGGATGGCGGCAAAGGCCCCGTATGCATTGCGCTTGATGAACTCTTCACCGATACAGTCGGAAGATAAATGAAAGTTGTCGAATTTACCGGAATTGCACCCTGTGCTGTAAATCAAAAATGGAACCTGATTGGTCAGTATAGAGACAGCTTCCTTCTGCATCTGCATGACGGTATAAAAATCGGCATGTCCACTGTGGGCAACGAACAGCGGCGAACGGTTCAGTAAAGAAATGATCTCAGATGACGTCCATGTACTGACGGTTTGAGGGCGGTCATCGAGCCACTCGACCCGGCAACGGCTGTTTCTGAAGGCCGGTAGAATGAAATCTAATGCATCACCGCCCTGCCCACCCTGAGTATCGAGATATTCCGCTGCAAACACGGCCTTGAAGGAACCGGATGAACCAATTTGTGAAGCGACCGTTTTGGCAACAAAGTTCGAAACTTCAATCGGAGTTTCGACGGGGACCCGACCCACGTAAACCTCCGCGAGCAAATCGACATCGCCGCCGTCTTCGCCGTCGGCTGGTTCGCCCCAGCGTGTGTTGCCATTATGATTCCATGAACCGTCAAGGCAGGCAAAGTAAAGGTCGCACGGAATTGCAGGGTCTGTTTCGCTGGCGCTATGACCATAAACGCCACGCGTCGGCACCACATTGTCATCACCGCCAAGTAACACATACTGAACGCCCCACGTAGTATGGGCATAACGAATAAAGTTACGCAGCTTTTCCGCGCTATCCACGCCAGTGTAGCCCATCACAATATTGGTCATGGTTTCAGTTTTTACGGTCAGCCCTTCAGAGGTCTTCAAGTCAATGAGCGGCTGAAAGGACGGCATCAGCGCCGCACTACTGATGATCAGGTAGTCGTAAAATGAAGACGGTTCATCAGCCGGAGCATAAAGCGCTGCTGCGGATTTGCTTGAGGTCAGTATCTCTGGGTTATCGACAAAGGCGTTCACCCGCGCTGGCACAGATGATAACTGAATACTGAACAGTGATTTTTGCGCGATAGGAGTGTCCATAAAAACCGTGATGCGCAAGTCCGGAGAAAACACAAGGTGTCCCGGTACCGGTGCATACCGCACAGGAAAGACGCGCAGAATGGCAATGTCATAGCCGTCCATCCGCTGCACGGAAACCAGCTCAGCGGATGCGGCAGGAAAAAGGTTTGTTGAATTATAAATCGCCGGATCGGGATGCTCTTTTGCGATAGGTGCCGCGTCATAGAAACGGGGTGTACGTCCGAAATCAACCTTCCAGATTCCATCAATAAACGTCGGGGCAGATAGCGGTTCTGCTGTAACATGACTGAACGAAGCTCCCGTAGGCAATAATAGCTTAACGGTGCGAAACGGGAGTTGCGGGACCCCGGGTTGCGACGCAACTGAACAGTCGCTGACGAAGACCTGCGTGTAACCATCGGCAACAGACGTCAGCAAAGGCACAGAAAAACTATAATCATGAATTATAGTTTGATCACCATGGGCTAAACCCGCGCAACAAAAAATTGCGACGACCGCACTGGCAATAAGTTGAAGCAGGTGTTTCACGGGATTCTCCTCGGGTTATTGTACCACGAGATTCTCAGCCCGGAAGTCGCCAATGACAATCGTCACCCGGCTACCTGATTTGACCGTCATGCCGGTGTTGGAAAAGATCATAAAATAGATTTTCCCAGTTTCGAGCTTCGTGGAGGTCTGCCGCAAAGAGCCTGTTTTTGGAAAACTGGGTACGCGCAGAACCGCGCCGGTGGCCAGATCGATGAGCGTCGGTTTGACATTCCGGTCACCCAGTAATGTGGCCTTGTCTGGGTCGAGCACGCGGTAGCGAAAATCGACCATTCGTCCGTTGGCGGACAGATGCAGACTGGCCACCTCAATACCCCACCGATCCGCTAGCGCATTATTCTTCGATTGCGATACCGGAGCAGAAACACAGCCCGACAGGAGCAGCAGTCCGGCGAGTATAAAAACCCACTGGACTTTTTTTACAGCAAACCAGACTGTTAACTGCTTCAGGGTCATGGCAACTCGACGGTTATACGGTAGAAGCCTTGTGTGCTGTTTGTATTCACCAAATCGGTCAGATACATATACCCGGCATATCCCGGAATGTTGGTATAAACCGTCGTCCATGCTCCGGAAACCAGATTCGTGGAGAACTGCATGTTATAGCGCCGTCCGGAAAACGTAGGTTCAAAGGTGACAATCGGCCCCTGCGGCTGGTTCATCGGATTGAGATTGCTGATATACAGCAGAGAGTACGGATCGCTTGGATCGGTGCCGGCAATGTATTCGGCATAGTTGCTAACGCCGTCATGATCCGGATCATCAGTCATCCCGACGGTATTTGGCGGGTACGACGGCCCAGAGCCGAAATAGTTGGTTATCCAAGATGCTGGCAGATTGGTCAGAGCCGAAGGATTGTCGATATTCAAATGGGTCAGCATGCCGCCAGCCCCTGCGGCGGTCGAGTTGACGAGGCCTAAACGTCGATCATAAAGTGCGAAAGTCTGAGCCTCCGAACCCGTCACCGTGAAGAGTGCATCCATGGTTTTGAGGGGCGACAGCAACGTGGTGTAGGTCTCGCGCGGAAAAGGCAGAAGACTGCCGTCTTCTGAGATCAGAGAAAAATAGCCGCCGTTGAGAGTCGGCGCACGGTAGTCCAGACCCGCATTGATGAAGCGCAGCAGAATGCGGTCAGCCGGACGACCGGCAAATACCGGTAGGAGACCATTTGTATACGAAACGCCATTGATCAAAAAATATTGCGGATGATATTTCAACGTGCTGGTTATGGTCTTACCTGGTCCGTAATCATTGATCGCCACCGCGTCGTGCAGGTCAGGATCGACTTCACCCAGCAGTAGCGTGATCTCCCGATCAAAGTGAACGCCAGAGTACGCTTCACCAAAACCGGTCAACCGCGTCAAAGCCCCGTAGAGTCCCATCTGAACCTGAAGAGCGGGATGCGAGCCGCTGTGGTAAAGGTAGGTGCCGGATTTGAGGTTAGACCAGGTATAGTCCGCCGTACCGCCAGGAGGTGCTTCGTGGGTAAAGGAACGCACCCGCCCGTCTGGGTTGCGTGCGGGATCACCTTGAGTCGCCCATTGACCGGGAATCACGATCGATACCGGCTCCGGCAGCGTATTTTTGAGATGGATCGTCAGGCTCTGGGCATCGGGGCCGAAGGCCAGCGCCGGACCTGGAACTGTGATGGTTCCGTCCTGTACAAGCGCCCCTGAGTCTTTCGCAAACCCCCACATCACAACCTGCCGTCCGTCCGTCATGGTCAATGTGGTTGTCCCTGCACGCAGATAAACGCTCACCGGAGCACTCTGGCCGACACTGGCCATCAGTAGACAGATCCCGACCACCAAATTTGTTTTTACCGTTTTTTGATTCATACCTTCTCCTATTTCTTATAAATCATTTATCAACTCAGGGTTGTTGTGCATGCATAACCATGTTCGTATGCGGATAAGGGTTGATCATCGCCATCGTTAACATACCGCCCGGAAAGAGGTTGTTGTTTACGATCTCTTTCTCGTTATGGGAATGCCACATATAGGCAAAGCCATTCTCAGGGTTAAAGCCGCCCTGTCCAGGAGGCAGCGCACCTGCGCTACCCAGAAAGGGGCTGCCGCTGAAATGCTGTCCGAAGGTCAAGCGCTCGTTGACTGGCAGTGTCACCGGGAAGGGCTTGCCATGGTCGGGGGCATACTCGAACGGCTCCAACGGGTCTTCCGGCTTATGGCCGTAGATGTCCCAACCCAGTTTGGCACCGGTCCAGCTAAAGATGGCATCTACAGTTTCGCCCGGCGCTGAAGGAATCGTGAAAACCGATTCGCCCAAGTCAGGTCCTGCGGATAGCGAGCTGGACATCATGCGTCCGTTACGGGCGATGATGGTGCTGTTGTTGCCGTGGTGGTGGAACGGATGCGAGTCGCGTCCGCCGCCGATCACGCGCATTAGAACCCGTTCGCCAGGATGAAACATTGGCATACAGTCATACGGTTGCGATGGCAACCACGAAGCGTTAGCTTTCACCATCGTGTCGGGACCGGTGCGTCC
>JBBQSL010000085.1:0-13207 GCA_038213895.1 Kiritimatiellales bacterium
TCCTCGAATCGCAACGACAACAATCCGTCGAATGAGAACAACAATGTCGGGTTCCGCCCCGTCGAAGCCCGTGAAATGAAGGAAAGGGCCCGAATCGCAGTCGCAATCCGGCGACGGCGGCAGTGCCCGCTCAGGGACGACCTGTTTGTCCGGCGGCTTCGTGAATGCGAAGCGGCGAATAAGAAGGCCCCGCCCGTGGTGAGTAGCGAAAGCGAAAGGCGCGGGTGGGGCTGTTTTTTGGTTTTATTTGCTTCGGAAAAATGAGACCGTTTAGGGGTTGTGAAAATCAGAGGGAATGCCCCGATTGACTGAACAGAAATTAAAAACGGTTTTAACGATTTGAACGAGGCGCAAAGCGCCGTTGTAACCAGCCCGAAGGGCGTTTGAACGATGATTGTCAAAATGAAAAAACTGACGCTGTTGTGCACGCGCTCTTCCCGCGAGGCGACGCTGGAAGCATTGCGCGATCTTGGCGTAGTTCATTTGCAGCATATTCAGCCGCCGGAAGGGGCCGACCTCGACGAAGCCCGCAATCTGGTCGATCACCTGAATCGCGCACTCGAAGTTCTGCCGAAGCATCCGCACGTCAAACCGTCGGGCAAAACACCCTATGAAACGGTCAAAGCGGTCTGGGAACTAATTCATCGCAAACAGGCGCTGACCGAACAGATTGATGCGCTCGAACTGGAAATTCTCCATTATGAACCGTTCGGTAGTTTTTCACCGGAGACCGTTCGTGATCTGATCTCCAACGGAATTTCCGTGCAGTTATGTAAACTGCCGGTCAAAGACGCTCCGATGTTTCCAGCTGATGTGAATGTGGTTGAGCTCAGCCGCGACCGCGGTTTCATTTTTGCTGCATTAATTTCCCGCAACGAATTGAATCTCGAAGTTGAAAAAATTGATCTGCCCAATCAGTCGCTTGACTCAATGCGCGGTCAGCTGGCAGAACTTCAGGCGACGCTGGAAAAAACCGAAGAGGAGTTCAGTTCGTTTTCCGGCGATCACGATGCCGTCACCGCGCTGGTCGGTGAAGCCGAAGACCGCGTTCGTTATCTTGAAGCACGCACCGGGATGGGCGATGAGCCTGACATCTGGTATTTGCGCGGCTTTTTTCCGGCCGAACAGGAAGCGGTTTTGCGCACTTACGCCTCCACGCAAGGTTGGGCGTTAATGGTCGAAGACCCTTCTACCGATGATCCGGTTCCGACGCTCCTGCGTAACCCCAAATGGGTCAAGCCGATTAAAGCCGCGTTGGATCTTATTGATGTTGTACCCGGTTATCGGGAACTCGATGTTAGCGCCTTGTTCCTGATTTTCCTGAGTATCTTTTTCGCCTTTATTATCGGAGATGCCGGATACGGTTTACTTTTTGTCGGGTTAACCCTTTTTGGGAAATTTAAAGCGAAAGGAAAACCGGCGGCTCAGCCAGGATTAAACCTGATGCTTATTATGAGCACTGCTACGGTTGTATTCGGGATTTTGACGGGGACCTACTTCGGCATCCCGATTGAAAGCCTGCCGCAGTCCTTACAATCGCTGACGAACTCCTATATGACGGGATGGACGGGTAATATTTGGAGTTCGGACCTTGCCGCCAATCACATTATGTTCATCTGCTTTTCCATCGCGGTTGTGCATCTGTCCATCGCGCATTTATGGAATATTGTCCGTAAAATTAATTCGTGGGGAGCCTTGGTGGATTTGGGATGGCTGTTTTGCACATGGGCTCTATATACCGTGGTGCTGGAGCTCGTTCTGAATGTCACATTGTACCCGTTGATTCAGGTCGTGAAGATTCCTTTGTTGGGTGCAGGCGCAGTTTCTATCATCATCGGGCTCGTGCTAACCAAATCCTACATTAAAATCATCACCCTCTTTCTTGATATCATCAGTAATTTTGTAGACATCATTTCGTACATTCGCCTCTATGCGGTAGGTGCAGCTTCGCTCGCAGTAGCTCAGGCGTTCAACGAAATGGCCATGGGCGTTGGTTTTCACGGGTTGGCCTCATTGGGGGCGGCACTGATTCTTTTCGCCGGCCACGGGTTAAATATCATTCTCGGCGCAATGGGAGTTATGGTACACGGAATCCGGCTGAATACGTTGGAATTTTCCGGTCATGCCGGGGTGGAGTGGGCCGGGATACACTTCAACCCTTTCAAGAAAAACGAACGAACATTTAACAAATCGACAAATTAGGAGGAAATACTATGGACGCATCATTAGCAACCGCACTGATCAAACTTGGAGGAGCAGCAGCCTTCTCCTTCGCCGCCATCGGCTCAGCCCTCGGAACCGGAACCGCTGGCATGGCCGGAATAGGAGCCTGGAAAAAATGTTATGCGCAGGGTAAGCCGGCGCCTTTCATTCTGCTCGTATTCATTGGTGCCCCGCTTTCGCAGACCATCTATGGACTGCTCATGTTAATTAACTTCAATAAAATCGCGGCTCAAATCGCCACGAATCCGACGGTTGCCGCTCTCTGGCCAGCCGTGCTCGGCGCCGGTGTGATCGGTGGGCTCGCCGTCGGCATATCCGCCTGGTATCAGGGCAAAGTATCGGCCGCAGCCAATGACTCCATTGCGGAAACCGGACAGGGGCTGACGAACTGCATTATCTCGATCGGGATCGTGGAAACCGTTGCCCTTTTCGTAACGTTCCTCATCGGGATGGCGTTCAAATAAGTTTCCAGTGCCTGGAAACATTGTCTTCCGGTTTTTCCACCCATTGGAAAAATCAGCGGAATTTTTTCCATATATTGGGAATCGGCATGAATACCGTGAAATAACGCGCAATACCGGATTTTTTCACGATGTTTGTTGTCAATACCGTTAATAGAAAATCGGAATATAACTTCAGTGGCGATTCCATTGGTTGGAATAAAAAGTTCCAGACATTGGAAAAATTCGCGTTTATTCGCGTCCATTAGCGGTTAAAGTCTCTATTCATTGGGAAACATTATGAATTTACAGGAACTCAATCAGATCAGAGAAACAGCGCTGGCGGAAGCTCGCGGTGCGGTGGATGCCGCTACGCTCGAAGCCGTGCGCATCAAATATCTTGGACGCAACGGACTTCTTCCGGAAGTGATGGCTCAGCTCAAAGAAGTGCCGAACGAAGAGAAGCCTCTTTTTGGCAAAGGAGCCAACGCACTTAAGAACGAACTGGTCGAGCTGATCAAGGAACGGCAGGGTACACTGGCTTCCGGTACGAAATCCGACTCGACTTTTGATCCGACTCTTCCGGGCCTCTGGCCAGCGCTGGGTTCTGAACATCCAATTAGTAAGGTTACGGCGCGCATCGTTGAAATTTTTCAGACGCTCGGCTTCACGGTTGCCGACGGACCCGATATCGAAACCGTCTGGAACAACTTCGACGCACTCAACACGCCCGCCGACCATCCGTCGCGCGACGAGCAGGATACCTTTTATCTAAACAGCGGCGATCTGCTACGCTGCCACACCTCGCCGGTGCAGGTGCGCTACATGGAAAGCCACCAGCCGCCGATCCGCATCATCGCTCCGGGCCGTTGCTACCGCCGCGATACGCCAGACGCCACGCACAGCGCCAACTTCCATCAGGTGGAAGGTTTATTCGTAGCCGAAAAAGTTTCGATGGCCGACCTCAAAGGTACGCTGGCCTACTTCGCCAAACAGTTTCTTGGTGACGAAGTGAAAATTCGTTTCCGCCCGCACTTCTTCCCGTTCACCGAACCAAGTTTTGAAGTCGATTTCTTTTTTGAAGTCGGCGGCAAAGCGCGCTGGATTGAAATTCTCGGCGCGGGCATGGTCGATCCAAACGTCTTCCGCAAAGTCGGCTACGATCCGGACAAAGTGACCGGCTTCGCCTTCGGCATGGGCATCGAACGCCTAGCGATGATCATGTACGGCATCAAAGACATCCGCATGCTCTACGAAAATGACGTGCGCTTCCTGTCACAGTTTTGAAGACCCGTCTTTTTTAAAATCGTAAAAAACTATTGCTTTTTACCGCTAAATCATTACTATATTTGTCATGTTTAAATTTAGGTAACCTAAAAAGGAATAAATTATGACTAAAATTGGACAACAAGTACCCGATTTTCAAATGGATGTGTTCCACAATGAAGAAATAAAAAAAATAAAACTTTCCGATTACAAAGGGAAATGGGTTGTACTGATTTTTTATCCTGCCGACTTCACCTTCGTCTGCCCAACTGAGCTCAAGGAAGCCGCCCTGCTCTATCCCAAGTTCCAGAAAGCTGGGGCAGAAGTGATCAGCATCAGCACCGACACCGCTTTTGCTCACAAGGCGTGGCACGATGAGTCCGAAGCAATCAAAACCGTAAAATACCCAATGGGCGCCGATCCAACCGGCAATATCTGCAAAATGTTCGGAACCTACATCGAATCAGAAGGTCTGGCCCTACGAGGAACTTTCATCATCGATCCGGATGGAGTATTAAAAACCATAGAGATGCACGATCTCGGTATCGGCCGTAGCGCGGTAGAAGCTCTGCGCAAACTGGAAGCCGCTAAGTTCGTCCGAGAACACGGCGATCAAGTCTGCCCAGCATCCTGGCAACCCGGCGATGAAACACTAACCCCCGGTCTTGATCTGATAGGAAAAATATAGGGTTCCGCGGTATAGAGAGAACTGAATTTAAAAATCTGCTGGTTTCTCCATTGCATCCGGCCTAAAAAGCCTATCTATGCAACCCAAGAAGCCTATAAAAAAACTGTCATGGAAGCCCGGAAACATGCTCGCGCCTGTTCCGGCGGTACTGGTTAGTTGCGGCGGAAGCGACGGATGGAATCCCAATCTGATCACCATCGCATGGGCCGGAACGATCTGTACCAATCCGCCGATGCTATCCATCTCCATTCGCCCTGAACGCCACTCGTACGATATCATCAAAAAAACCGGCGAGTTTGTGGTGAATCTCCCCACCATCAAGGAAGCCAAAGCGACCGACTGGTGCGGCGTAGTTTCGGGACGCGAACACGATAAGTTTGAAAAAACTGGACTGACGCCCGCACCCGCTCTGGAAGTCAAATGCCCGATTGTTCAGGAATGCCCCGTCAATATTGAATGTCGCGTCACCCAGACGCTGGAACTCGGCTCGCACATCCTATTCATCGCTGAAGTCGTCGGTATGCAAGTTTCAGATAGTTTGGTCGATGCTAAAGGTAAACTCTGCCTCGAAAAAGCCGGGTTGATCGCTTACGTCCACGGAGCCTACTTCGCACTCGGACAATATCTCGGCCACTTCGGTTTTTCTATTCGTAAAAACAAACCGGTAAAAATGTCCAACCCGCCGAGGAAACCGCATGAAAGAAAAAAGCGCAGTCCCCAATATTAATCACCTTCCTGAACACCATCGGCTGGCTAAATTTGAAACCGTAACATCGTGATGGACTCGACGAGGCATCCCTACTTTTCCAAAACAAACTCGAAGCGGGAAAGCGTCAGATCGAGCGGTGCGGCGGTGCCGTCACCAAACAATAATACAATTTCCTTAACGCCTTCCAAACCCGGTGTCGCAGGCATCGGTATCCGGATTTCCTTTTCGCCCTCAGTTTTATCGAACCGGACATAAATCTCGTTTTCAAAAGCAATCGGTGCGCCTTTAAGTGTGATGACAGCCTTTTTCACCGACTCCGCTGCACGATAGCTAATCAACAGGGCACCGTTCGACAAGCTGGCCCCATTTTTCTGCGGAAGTTTTATCGTCACCGCACCGCGCTGTACGGCCTCACCACGAATCCGGAATCCGCTCGGCCAGCGCAGCCCTTCCAGACTGTCATCCGCCGGACTCCAGGTGATCCATTGCGTCCCATCTGCCAGCAGATTCATGGCGACAGACTCTCCGCCCTGCACTTTCGACAGAGAGGTCACCCCTTGCCACGTCAAATAGCGCTGCATGTTTTCTCCAGCAGAACCGATGCCGCCCAAAATCAGCGCCAGTGTATGCGCAGTGGTTTGGAACGGAATTACCTCTTGCTGGGTTGTGTTAAAACCTTCCCACGGACCGTGATGGGTGAAGAGCAAATGAATTTTTTTCCAATGATTGGAAAGAAAGGCCTCCACGTTGTCCGGCGCAATCTCGTAGGCAACACCCAGCGTATAAAGCGACGGCGCATCGATAATTCTCAAATGATCCGTCACCGCCACGTCTGCAATGCCCATATCGCCGGTATATTCCGTGCCATTGCCGCTATAGGCTTCGCTCAGGAACCCAGGTAATTTATGGCGCGTTGAAAAATCTAAATTGATCTTCACCGAATTTTCCAGATTTTCCCGCCAGCCTGGAACATCCAACTCCTGCATCAACAGCGAAAGCCCCAACGATTGAAATGCCGAGCCGTGCCAGGTCGCCAGCGTGTAAAGGTCGCGGCCATCGGCCATCCGATACGGTTTAATCTTCATGCCGGAATTTTTTACCGCGTCGGCCGATAGGTTGTAACGCTGCACAACAAACAGTAAGGGTCCGCGAAACTCGTTCACAAAATAATTCATACGACCGGTAATCCACTTACCGTTACCATCCGCCCAGCCAGTGAAGCGATCCATCGTTGCATTCCAACCAAAAGCGAACGTGCCAGATTCTTCGCCATAAAGATAACGGTAGCCCTCTGCCTGCCGATCAATAAATAGTTCAAGCTGACCGCGAAGTCGTGCGGCGTCGGGTGAGTCCTTAATCTCGGAATGCATCAAAGCGCCAAAGGCCTTGGCCGCCGATGCCGTTAGATTGGCGTTATCGCCAAAAATAATCTGCACCGTCCGGCGATCGAGTACCGCCATAATCTGCGCACGCAGTTCATCGGCTACAAACGGTTCCAGTTCGCCGGTAAAAAACTTGTCGCCATATTCCCCTTTGCGCGGAATCTTGGCAAACGAGCCGTCCTGCTGAGGCAAAATCCACTTTCGATCCGTCAGCGCCTGCCAAATCAACTCCGCCTGTTCCGCACCGAACTTGTCAACAAACGCCTGCTTGTTGACCTCCTCCGCCAGCGGGCCAACGCGTTTCCCGTTTTCAAAACCCAAGAAATTTGACAGTAGCCCCTTAGCGCTGACCGTTGGGTCGGCCTGATCGGCCAGCAGACTCGACACCGTCTGATCAAGCTGACCAAGAGCCTCCTCACGCGAAATGTACGGATTATCCGCATAGCCCGCCGCGATGTTGGCCAGCAATTCAACCCACTCACCGATAGCCGTCAGTTGCGTAAACGACCGCAGGTATAATCCCCGCTCCGGCTCATGATTCCAACCTTCGACCGGATAGCCGGAATCGGCGTCGATCACCGCGTTTGACGGATTTACATACTCCATCGCATTAGCCAACAAACTTTGCATATGTCCATGCTCTGGATTCACCAGCGGAAAATTATAAACCTCTGAGACTTCCGCTCGCGGAATAGTTGAACATCCCGTACCCAGCAATAAACCCAGCACTGCTGCAAAAATCATTTTCTTCATGGCGACACTTTACCACGCCGCCAGCAGGTTTCAGCTTAAACCTGAATAAAACCAAACTCCAGAGCAGGCAGGATGCCTGCGATACATACAGCACCTTCTAGGCTGCCTTGTAGAACCGGCCGCAGATTTTTTGAATACGCTCTAACGTGACTTTGGGTTGGGATAGACTACACGAAATACAACAGCCTGCGAATCGCCTAATCCAGCTATAGTTAAGCATCACCCATGCCGATATCCTGTTGTTTTTCTCAAAATTGACACCACTATTCAACTGCCAAAGAGTCTCACCATAAAAGCTGGAACAACGTACGCAATACCTGCGTCATCCCCAACGCATTTCACGCATGCCATCCCGCTAAAACCGACCCCAACAGAGCCGTTTGCGCATGAGACACTTCATCGGCGATCACCCCGTCGATCACCACCGAATCCGCAGCAAGAGCCGCCTTGAGGGTGCCGCCCATTTTCCGTGCATATCGGGTCCAGTCTCCGTCCTGTTCCACCTTACGAACGATTCGGCCCGCCCATTCTTGGCACCCTTCGTTCAAAGTAAGCTTTATTTTAAATCGATGGGCACTACAAAGAAATAAAAATGACGAATACCAACGACTTACAACAATTTTCATTTTTGATAAAATAGAAAAAATAATCACAATCAATTAATGGATAACGATTTATGATAATTTAGTAAAAAACGTAAAATTTTTACCTACAGACTTTGTGCGGAAGTCGGGCTAAAGACTTTGTGCGGAAGTCGTGTTAGGTGACGAGAAATAATGGAAGTCGGGTGAAGACTGCCAAGCGTTCGGTGTATAGGATACGCGACCAGATCCTCTTTATTCTGACGGATCAATCACTTTGAGCTCTGAAAAATGCTGTCGATAAAATCCGCGTCACGCGTTAAAAGGACAATCGCACTGAGAATGAGCATGTGCCGCAATCATGAAATCAGCGATCACATGGGTGTGCGTCCCTTTATTTAATTACGGTGCTCCGGCAGTTTAACGGGATCGATGTCTTTCAGGAACGAAGCGGTGCTATCTTTTGACGAAACAATAAAATCCTGCGCTGGCCATTGGATTCCGATGTCCGGATCATTCCAGTGAATGGTGTATTCATCGCCGGAGGTGTAGAAGTCGCTAAACTTATAGAGCAAGTCAACCGCATCACTCAGCACACAGAACCCGTGTGCAAATCCCTTGGGAACAAAAAGCTGGCAGTGGTTCTCTTCGGAAAGGATTTCTCCAACCCACTTTCCAAAGGTTGGAGAGCCGCGACGGATATCCACCACCACATCAAAAATTTCACCGCGAACCACCCAGACCAGTTTATCCTGCGCATGTTCAAGCTGATAGTGCAGTCCGCGCAGTACACCTTTCGTTGAACGAGACCAGCTGTCCTGCACAAAGCGCATATTAACGCCTGCTTCATGGCACTGCTGTTCATGATACGTCTGCTGAAAAAAGCCCCGGTCATCGTTGAAAACACGAGGCATCATCAGCTTTACTTCCGGAATACCGGTTGAAATATATTTCAAAGCCATTACAACTCCTCTTTCAAAAGGCTTAACAGGTACTGCCCGTACTGATTTTTTTCAAGCGACCGACCCAGTTTTCCCAATTGATCGGACGAAATAAATTTTTTGCGCCAGGCGATCTCCTCCAAACAGGCGATTTTAAGTCCCTGCCGCGCTTCAATCGTTTCTACATAACTGCCCGCCTGTTGCAGTGATTCGTGCGTGCCGGTATCTAGCCAGGCGAAGCCGCGGCCCAGCACTTCAACGTGCAGTTCGCCCATTTTGAGATAGCGCTGATTTACGGTTGTGATTTCCAATTCACCGCGCGCCGAGGGTTTTTGTTTTTTGACGAACTCTATGACCCGATTGTCGTAAAAATAAAGCCCCGGCACGGCATACTGCGACTTCGGTTTGACCGGTTTTTCCTCAATGGACAGTGCTCGGCCGTTTTTGTCAAAGTCAATCACGCCGTATCGTTCCGGATCGAGAACCGGACAGGCAAACACCGTTCCGCCCGTTGTCCGTGCATCCGCCCTTTTCAGCATGCCGGTAAACCCGTGCCCATAAAAAATATTGTCGCCCAGAACCATGCACACCGGGGCTTTGCCGATGAATTTTTCACCGATCAGAAAGGCCTGTGCAAGGCCCTCGGGCTTCGGCTGTTCGGCATAGCTGAATGAGAGGCCCCATTGTGCACCGTCGCCCAGAAGCTCCCGGAACATCGGCAGGTCATGCGGCGTGCTGATAATCAGAATCTCCCGGATATCCGCCAACATCAAGACCGACAGCGGATAATAAATCAACGGTTTGTCGTACACCGGCAGTAGTTGTTTACTGACGACCCGTGTTAACGGATGGAGGCGAGTTCCCGCTCCGCCCGCCAGAATAATACCTTTACGTTTCGTCATTTCCTTTCTCCATTTGCTGATTGTAACTTGAAGATGCTCTGTTGCACCTCAAACGCCGCCTTGCACACATCCAGATCCCGTACCCCCCTCCGCCAGCATATCCGCCTCCCATTATCCACAGTTTACAACTTACGATTTACACCTCACTACCGTGCATCATAGTTCTTCGCCATCCAATTCTGATATTCGCCACTACGGACATGCCTGACCCAACCCGGATTATCCAGATACCACTGAACCGTTTTTCGTAAACCGGTTTTAAAGGTCTCTTCCGGCTCCCAGCCCAGTTCTGTTTGAATTTTAGAACAGTCGATCGCATAACGCCGGTCATGTCCGGGGCGATCCTTGACAAAAGTAATCAAGCTGCGGCGGCTTGATGACTTTTGTTCAGAGGTCAGAGGACAGAGATCAGAGCCCACAGGTCGGAGATCAGCGCCTGACTTTTGACCGTTTCCTTCTGACTTCTGCGCGAGGAGTGGCCCAACCATTTCATCCAGCAGGTCGCAGATCATTTCGATCACGCGAAGATTCGGCATTTCGCACCGGCCGCCAACGTTATAAGTCTCGCCGTGCTTGCCTTTCTGCATGACCGTCCAGACAGCGGTCGCATGATCACGGACATAAAGCCAGTCTCGCACCTGCAGACCGTCGCCATACACTGGAAGAGGCTTGCCTTCCCGCGCATTGAGAATCACCAGTGGAATCAACTTTTCAGGAAAGTGGTACGGGCCGTAGTTGTTGGAGCAGTTCGACATCGTCGTCGGCAACCCAAAGGTCTCGTGATAGGCCCGCACCAGATGATCGGAACCAGCCTTGGATGCCGAATAAGGACTATTTGGCTGATATGGTGTCGTTTCTGTGAACGCTCCGGTTTCGCCCAGCGAACCGAATACTTCGTCCGTGCTGACATGGTGAAACAGAAAATCAGAGGTCAGGGAACGCCAAGACGTGAGGGCCGCATTGAGCAAGGTGTAGGTGCCAATCAGATTCGTTTGAATAAATTCCCCCGGACCGGTAATGGATCTATCCACATGCGACTCGGCGGCAAAATGCGCTACGGTATCAATTCCATATTCATTAAAAACCCGACCTATTCCTTTTGCATCACAGATATCCACCTTTTCGAAGAAGTAACGTCCGGAAAACCGGTCTGCAACATCAGCCAGGCTCTCTGGATTTCCTGCGTAAGTCAGTTTATCCACATTAATAATGCGCCCGGAAAAGTCGGTCTCCGTTAATACATAGCGGATAAAATTACTGCCGATAAACCCGCAACCGCCCGTCACCATCAGATTTTTCATTCGGCCTTACTCCACTTGATATCGAGAACAAACAACGGATCGCCGGACGGGCTGGTAAACGAAAGTACGTTGCGCCCGGGCTGAAGCGTGACTGGAATTTTCCACGCATTGAGCCGCCCACCGACAAACACCTTACTGGCACCGTTCACCGAAACGGTTTTCGGTTTATCGGCTGTCGTGGCGATTACTTCAAGCGTTCCGTTCAGCGGCGCGTTCTTCAGGTTATAGATGTCTATCGAGGCGGACTGCTTAAGAATGCGGTAATCTTCAAAATGTCCCTGCTGCCAGCCGGGCTTGGTGTAGCCCCAGCGTTCGCCGTAGAGTCGCAAAACATCCTGACCCTGATGCAGAGCCATCGACACAAGGTCTTTCGGCGTATTGTAAAAAATCCTCGTTATCACCCGGGTGCTGGTCTCTGAAAAATCATCTGGATATACTTTCCAGCGCCGCAAAGTCATCGCGGCAGCATTTGTAAACCAAGCCGACTGAGCAAAATATCGTTGAGGGAACGTCCACGGCCCCAGCTCATCTTCGTACTTTCCGCGACTCAATTCTAAAAAGGCGGCGTCAGGATATTTTTGGAAAAAGCCTTCTGCGGTTGCCCGCCAGTTGAGTTGTCGATACGTTTCTAAGGGGTGGTCAGGAACGGTGAATGTGTAATTGATATTGCCCGGATTGTGCACGGCCAGCTCATTCCAAGGCTCCAGCCAGCGGTCGGTCAGAACCGGTGTTCCGGCTGGAAAGTTTTTCAGCACCCAGTCGTTGATTTTGTAATAAGGAGTCGGCTTACCATCGAGATGAACAATAGCCCAGTCGGGCCAAACCGTAAGCGCAAGATACCCGCCAGCCAGCAGTACACACAAGGTTATGCGCACCAGACTTGAATCCAAAGTCTTGATTCCCAGGAAGGCACCAACACCGAGAAGAATAATGAAATGCGGCCAGATGGCCGAGAAATAGGAAATTTTGGCAACCCCGCCGCCGACGACCGCTACGTAGAGCATCAGCACGGTGATATGAAGCGTGCAAATCCACGCCAGTGAACGGAACCGGCGGACTTCATCCAATGTACGAAAAAGAGCCGCCACCGCGAGCGCGAGAAAAAGAAGAAGGAGTGCCACCGCAAAAATATTTTCTCCGACGAAGTAGGCCGGAAGTAACCGCAGAAACTCCGGCCCTGCCTTGGCACCTAACTGTCCGGTTCCATTCTCACCTGATACTTTTATAATTTCCTGTACGGCGCGAATCAACCAGCGGAGCATCAGTAGTCCCAGAAGAAAGGCTCCGACAGAAAATTGCACATAGAAGCTTTTCCGTTCGGCCCGATTTAGCCGCCACCCGAAAATCAGCAGTAGCAGACCTTGAAGCCCGGCCACAACCCAGACCGACATGTGCATATGGCAAGCCAGCGCCGCCATTAACAACCAGAACACCCACTGTTTTTTTGAAGGGGTCGCGCCTTGCTGCAGCGTTTCTTTGATAGACCAGAAGGTCAGGAAAAGAGCCGCCGACCAGCAGACGGCCCCAGAGTAGTGATAGGCCGTGCGGGAAAAGTACAGCTGATAGGGATTGAAGACCGCCAGCAGAAGAACCATCAGGGCGGCCCCGTTACCGAACCAGCAGCGGGCGAAACGCCAGACAAAAAATAGTGCCAGAATGCCCATCAGCGCAAACGGCAGTCGCACAACAAACGGCGTGGCTGGCAGTCCGGCCTTCACCATCAACAGGCTGAAGGTTTCGTTGAGCGGAATCTGATTGGCCCATGGCGGATTTCTCCAAAGCTCGGAAATGCTGGCTCCTCGAAGAGCCAGCTTGTAGAACTCCATGGTGTCACTGCGGAAAGGCGAATCACCCAGTATCCAAAAGCGGAGTATGCCCGCCAGCAAGATGAGAATAAATATCACCAGCAATTCGCATTTCTTCCAAGGTTTGGATGTTTCAATTTTCATCGGGTCAGTCCTTTCTGATCATTCGAAATACCCGTGTGCCCTGCGGTGCCGCCAACGACACCAGCCAACTGA
>JBBQSL010000086.1:0-13153 GCA_038213895.1 Kiritimatiellales bacterium
GTATTGTGCGATTTTTTCAACTCCTCTTCGGGTCCGTTGAAACAGATGTCCGCAATATCGTAGCCGAGCACTTCATTGGCTTGTTCAAAAAGCGCTTTGCACTCCGGAATCGCGTCATAAAAATCGCGCCCCATGCCGACCGATTGCGAACCCTGTCCGGGGAAAAGGATGGCTTTCTTCATCATAAATCCTTGCGTCTCTCGTCGTCCAAAAAGAGCGGGGACTTTATTTTTTCTTCCGCCTGAAAACAACCTTTGATTGCAAAAAACCGGCCCCACCCGCGCCTTTCGCATTTCTGCTATTCACCGCAGGCGGGGCCTTCTTATTCGCCGCTCCGCAAAGTGGAGCCGCCGGACAAACAGGTAGTCCCTGAGTGGACACTGCCGCCGTCGCCGGATTGCGACTGCGATTCTGGCCCTTTCTTTTCACGGGCTTCGACAGGGCGGAACCCGACATTGTTGTTCTCATTCGACGGATTGTTGTCGTTACGATTTGAGGAACGCAGGTTCGTCTCATTATTGTTGTAACTCCCCCCCGCGAATCACGCGCCGACCCCCGCATCATTTTATCCCGTTCGCCCGCTTACCGCGCGGAGATTCCGTAAGACCGCTTTCCCCTAGCGGGGTGCGTTGGAGCGAGCCGACCAAAGGGAGACAGGCTTTGCGAATGCAAAGCAATGCAACGAAGTGAAATGGCAACCGAAAACATAATTTGCCGAAGGCAAATAATGAGCAAAGCGAATGGTTCACCGGGGCTACAATTTGGATTGTGTAGCAATGCTTCACCTGACGAAAGGAAGGAAAGCGTTCATCCTGTGTAGCAACGCTTCATCCGATGCGCAGCGAGGAAAAGCGTTTGTTCCGCATCGCCCCGCCGCAAAACCGCTTTCCCCTGCGGGGTGAAGCGGGGCTACAAACAAGATGTAGCAACGCTTCACCTGACTGAAAGGAAGGAAAGCGTTCATCCTGTGTAGCAACGCTTCACCTGACGAAAGGAAGGAAAGCGTTCATCCTGTGTAGCAACGCTTCATCCGACGCGCAGCGAGGAAAAGCGTTTGTTCCGCAACGAAATCAATTGCATCTCCATTGGGTTTCCATTCATATTCATCAGGCGTTTCGTGATGAGGTTCGTAGTTTTGCCTTTAGGCGGCCAGTCCGCAGAGCCGCCTAAAGGCGGGACTACATGCCTTTTCCACACTCTTCAGCCAGCGCAAAACCGCCAACTCCAGATTCACCTATTCCAGCAGTGCCGCTTTCCCCTGCGGGGTGAAGCGGGGCTACAAGCAAGATGTAGCAACGCTTCACCCGACGAAAGGAGGGAAAGCGTTCATCCTAGCAACGCTTCATCCGACGCGAAGCGAGGAAAAGCGTTTGTTCCGCAGTCGCCCAGCTCAAAAAAATTCTCTCCTTGCTACAAAAAATTAATGTCCATTAGTGCGGTTTGGCAATTCATCTGCTATAGGTCTTTGCATGCAACTGGCATCAGAAATCCAAACTCTTTTTCCGAAGCTGCGCGTCAGCGAAAAAACCTCGCTCCGTGACTACACCACGTTCCAGCTCGGCGGCCCCTGCCCGCTATTGATTGAACGCGCAACCGCTGAGCAACTGCCCGCCATCATCCGACTGCTCAATAAAGCTGGAATGCCATTTCTCATCATCGGCCAGGGTGCCAACCTCGTCGTCGCCGATAAAGGTATTGATCAGGCTGTTATCCGTTTCTGTTCTGACGTGCCGAAAATTGAGATGGGAACCCACCCAGGCCTGCGGCCACCCCTCCCGTGGGGAGGGGTGCCGGAACGGCGGGGTGGGTCTCTTGACTTATCGCGAAATATCGGCACGCGCTTTACAAACAATGTAGTAACCGTCTCCGGCGACACCCTGCTCGACGATCTGGCGGTCTTCACCATCGAAAACGAATGCGGCGACTTGTCGTACTGCTCTGGTATTCCCGGCACCGTCGGCGGCGGTATCGCGGGCAACGCCGGAGCCTTTGGTCGGCAAATGGGCGACCATCTAATTTCGATCGAACTGCTTGGACTCGACGAACAGACACGGACGGTCACGAAAGACGAACTGGAATTTTCCTACCGCCACTCAAAGCTCAAAGAAACCGGAGAAGTCGTGCTTTTCGCCACCTTCGATCTGCCAGCGGCAGAAAAATCCGTTATGCAGGCCGAACGCGAACGGATTATGCAGTTCCGGAAAGACCACCACCCCGACTGGCACAAAGAACCGTGCGCCGGCAGCGTCTTCCGTAACATTGAACCGACCTCGGCGGTTGAACGGCGCAAAGCCGCCGGATTCTTTTTACAAGAAGCTGGCGCACATCTTTTCCGCGTCGGCGGAGCTCGACTCTACGAAAAACACGCCAACATCATCGTCGCCGATCCCGGCTGCACCGCGCAGGATGTCTGGGAACTTTCCGAAAAAATGGCCGCCGCTGTCAAAAATAAATTCGCCATCGAACTCACCCGCGAAGTCCGGTTTCTGGGGGACTTTTCAACCGCGAATGAACGTGAATAGACGCGAATATTCACCACAGATTACCTGGCGCGGCACCTCCGCAACCAAATCGGAAAATCCGCAGATGTCGCAAATGTGCGCAGATTTTCTTTCCCTTAATCTGCGTTAATCGGCGTTTATCTGCGGATAAGTTGAATGTTGAAAATAAAACGTGCATAAAAAACAAAAAACCGACGGATAGTAATACGAACCGCCGATGTGAAATTTTAAATCGAAAGTTTTCGGCATTCATTCCATACCCACCGAACCTTGCCGTGCAAGTCAAGAGCAGTAACCTTCGCCGTCTTTTTCAACAACAAGTTTTGGCTAACCGTTACTCATCCTGTAAATCCTGTTATCCCGTCAAAAATCAACTAAACCGCGCAATGGTTTTTTGGATGCGAGCGAGAACTTTTTCTTTGCCGAGAATTGCCAGTACCGGCGCGAGGTCGGGGCCGGATTGCTGACCGGAAACAGCGATACGCAACGGCGGCATGACGTCACCGAATTTAAGTCCGTTCTGCTCAACAAAATTATGGAGCGCAAGGTTTACCGCTTCGGTGTCAAAATTCTCTAGGCTTTGCAGTAGCCCAGCGATTTTTCCCAAGGTTTGGAAGATTTCCGGCTTCGTTAGCTTTTTTTCGATGGCTTTTTGATCGTATTCGAAGTCGTCGGTGCAGAAAAAGGTCATGGCTGGAATAATTTCAGTGCTGATTTTTATGCGCTCTTGCATGAGGGCGAAGATAGCCGCCGCATTTTCACCGATTTCGAGATGGATGGTTCGTAGCTCTTCGCGGCACATGGTAGCGAATTCAACCGGCCGCATGGCTCGGACGTATTCGCCGTTCATCCAGAGCAGTTTCCGTGGATCCATTTGCGCCGGTGATGAGCGAACGGTGACGAGGTCAAAGGCATCGATCATTTCCTGCCGGGTCATAACTTCGCGTTCGTCGCCGGGCGACCAGCCGAGCAGTGCGAGATAATTGAACAGTGCGTCGCCAAAGAAGCCTTTGGTTTGAAAGTCGCCAACAAAAGCGTCGCCGTCGCGTTTGGAATAGGGTTTGCCCTGCGCGTTAATAATCATCGGCAGATGAGCGAACCGCGGAACTGGCGCACCGAGCGCTTTATACAGCGCGATATGGCGAAAGGTGTTTTCAACGTGGTCGTCGCCGCGAATGACGTGCGTGATCTTCTGCTCGATGTCGTCTAGCACATTAGCCAAATGAAAAACCGGAGTGCCGTTGGAGCGGACGATCACGAAGTCGGCCATGTCGGCGGCCGACTTTTTCATCGTACCTTTGACGAGGTCGATAAATTCAATATCGGTGCCGGGCATTTTAAAGATGATGCATTCACCCTGCCCTGTGCCGCCTTTATCTTCTTTATAGGCGTGGCCGGTCGCCAGTAGTTTTTCGGCAGCGGCGATGTGATCATCCATGCGGATGGACTGGTAGAGCGGTTCTTCGTCCACATTGAGGCCGAGCCAGTTCATCGCTTCAAGCAGCGTCCTGATGGCTTCCGGTGTGGAGCGTTCGCGGTCGGTATCTTCGACGCGCAAAAGGAACTGCCCGCCGGTGTGACGAGCATAGAGCCAGTTAAAAATCGCCGCGCGCATGTTGCCAATATGAACATGGCCGGTCGGACTGGGAGCAAAGCGGGTACGTATAGTCATGATGTTTGTTATCCTATTAATTCGCCAGCGACAATCTCCGCGACACGACCTGCCGGGAGCCCGTTGCCAAGCATTTTTTCAAGAGCTTTAAAATTTTCGATCATCGCGGTACGAACCGGCGTATCGTTTATCAGTGGATCAATGGCCGCGACCAGTTCAATGGGTCGCATATGCTGCTGAAGTCGTTCCGGCATAATTTCGCGACCCGAAACAATATTGGCAATTCCGAGCCACGGAATCCGAATCAGTGCGCGGGCGAAAAGGTAGTTCAGGAAGCTTCCGCGATAAACCAACACGGTCGGACAGCGCAACAGAGCGGCTTCAAGCGTCGCTGTGCCGGAAGCGACAAAGGCGGCGTCGGCCTGCTTCAGCACCTCGCGAGCTTTACCGGTCACAATAGAAATATTGCGTGGAGCCTTATCCGCCTTTTGTAAAATCGATTCGACTAGTGCCAGACGGCGCTCAGGAACCGGTATTAAAAACGAAATATCAGGACGCGATTGTTCGAGGAGCTGAGCCGCTTCGAGCAAGTACGGCAAAATATGAACAACCTCCTGTTTACGACTACCGGGCAGTAGCGCGATTTTTTTCTTACCATTCCATGGCAGCGTTTCTGGAGCTTTCCCGTGAAATTCCCGCAACTCATCCACCATCGGGTGCCCGACAAAATCGACCTTCAGGGCAACGTCTTTAAATACATCGACCTCGAAGGGGAAAATCACCATCAGTCGATCAATAATTTCCGCCATCTTTGGAATACGTCCACGATTCCAGGCCCAAACCTGCGGGCAGATGTAGTAAAATACTTTTATGCCGCGTTCTTTCAATTTCCGGGCAAGGCGGAGATTAAAACCGGGATAGTCCACCAATAGCGCGGCATCCGGCTTGCGCATATCTACCTCGTCCAGAATTTCATTGAACGTCCGTTTAAAGAACGGATAGTGCCTAAGCACTTCCACAATACCCAGCACGTCCATTTCCCGCGTGTCGTGTAGCAGTTCAACGCCTTCGACGCGGAGCTTATCGCCGCCAATGCCCCAGAACGTCATATCCGGACATTTTTTTTTCAGTGCGCGAATCACATCCGCCGCGTGCATATCGCCAGAATCTTCGCCTGCTATGACCAGAAGTGACTTCATAAGTTAACGTTGCGCCTCAAGAACAGTAACGGCAAGCCCCATAGCATCAGCTTGAGTAATGAGTTCTTCTTTATGAAGAAGAATGGCACCGCCCGCCTCAATAGCCAAACAGGAGATTTTTGCCTTCCTCAACGATTTTAGCGTCCGAATTCCAATCACCGGAATGTCAAAACGCATATCGTGTCCGACCTTTGGAACTTTTACAACGACGGCACCGCGCCCACCTAGCTTACCACCGCGCTGAACGGCTTTATCAGTACCCTCAAAAGCTTCAACGGCCAGAATCATACCTTCCTTAACGACGACGGTCTGGCCAATATCAAGGTGACTGGTATCTTTAATAACACGTCGCCCAAGCTTTATATCATTAAGCTCACGAACGTTCGGCGACCGAGCCGTGAGAAGTCCGGCGGTCGGCATATAAGCCTGCATAAAAGAACTGGCTGGGAGTATCTGTACTCCAATTTTTTCAATTTCTGCGGTGATACCGCCAAAGATAGTATGTGCATTTTTGACCGGTAGGTTTTTGAGCAGATCTAAAAGCACCTTGTCCATGCGGACACAAAAAAGGTTTTTCGGATTAACCTGTCCGGCCATGACCGCGTGTTTTGCCCCGCTTTTTTTGAGCGCATCGAGCAAAGCCCCCAGACTACCGACGTGCATCCAAACGACCTCGTCAGCCACCTTTTCGATTTCTCGGCTGGTCTCCCCTTTGAAGGCCACGACAAAAATCCGCTTTACGCCGCAGGCTCGGGCCTCACGGGCGAGCAGTAACGGATAGTCGGCCCGACCGGCAATCAAGGCGAGATGTTCTGGCTTTTCGTTCATGGCATGGAAAATGGCAGAAGTTTCCGATCCTTGAAACTTATTTTTAAAAATGAAAATCCTGCCTGCTCAATGGTTTTTAGCAGGACAGGCCTTGAGTTCCTACGACATCCTGATCGCTGGGTTTATGACCATAACGTTCTTAATGGCCCTGACGCTGGGTCTAGTACCGACCATTCGTCATCTTCGTAATCAGTGGATGCCGCAAAAACCAGTGAGCTTTTAATCCCTCAGAACGAAAGCCCGCCTAGCCCAGAGGGTTGCGCGGTGCCAAACGGCAAACGAAGTCCTGAAGTGGCAGGTTGAGGCGGAACAAGGGCTTGGAAACGCGCATCGTTCCACAAGGGCTGAAAACGCATATCTTTCCGCAACACCGCACGGATTGGCTCGCCGCCCTTTTCAACCGCGCCCTTAAGGGTTTCAAAGGCTGGCCCCGGACGACCCAGCGCAAGACGCACAGCCGCCAACTCAATCTGCACCGCAAGATCGTCGGGTTTAGCTTCCAGATATTTGATAAAAACCGGTTCAACCATATCGACTCGCTTGATCTGAATTAACATCTGCGCCAATTGCAGATTAACTTCCGGCGGCATCCCTGAACGTAACAGATTGGTAATGAGCTGTTGCATCGGAGCGTGTTCCTGCATCGCGTTGTAAATCTGAATGAGTTCAAAGGCTGTATTAATATCCGCGCCCTGCCCACCTCGCAACAGACTTTCGAGCTCAGCCTTACGAGCGATCATCTGCTTTATCTGGTCAATCTGCTTAAGGAATCCATACCCGTTTTCATTATGAACATCCTGCGCAAGAAAATCAGATACCACTTTATGCGCTTCATCAAACCGCTTCTGCCGCATGTAAAGATCGGCCAAACGAAAAACCGCCTCAGGACTTAGCGGATAAAGCTCAACGGCCTGTTTAAAAGCATATTCCGCTTCAGATGGATTTCCACGGGCCGCATAAAGTCCCGCAATCGCACTGCGCAGTTTTGAAAAAGTTTTACAGGCCACTACATCGCGGGTGAATTTTTTATCATTAACCAGCCGGTTCACATACCAATCCCAGAATTCATGGTCATTTTTTACCATTTCCGGGGTGATATCCGTCGGCTCATTATTAATTTTCATAATGAGACCGTGCGGGGTCAAATAAGGATACATCCACGGAATGACGTAACTTTCCTCAACATAAAAATCGCGCTTGCGCATTTTCCCGTCCGGTCCGACTGGATCAAACGGAACAACCGCCGAACCGGACTCTCGAGTTGATTCATCGGTTTTTGATTCCGTGACGTACTGGTTATGGTCGAAAATCTGTTTACAAAGCAGGCCGTTAATCTGCATCACACCGCCGACGCCCTGCACCTGCACACGGCCATTTTCCATTTTGACATCGGCACCTGCGTCAAGTTTCCCGCTCTGAATAGCCTGAACGTACTCCTGAAAAGCGCGATTGCTGTCCATCTGAGACGGAATCCAGAGCTGATCGCCGTAGAGGTCGCGAGTAACGGCCATAAAGGTATTATCCGCCAGCGCATTCTGGGTAATAAGATAAACATCGGGTCGCACCTTAGAACAGTAGATCATGTAGGTTGGAACGAAGCGTCCTGGATCGGTACCACCGAAGAAAAGTGCGTTGGTACCCATTGGCGGCGGATACGCCGGATTTGGATATTTGGCCCATTCGGCATCAAACTTTGCCTGATTTTTTCCGCAATAATACCAAAGGTCTTCTTTAATCCCCTCGACACCGCGTAACTGCCAGTTTCCAAATTGCCAGCCGAAGTCATGACCGTTCTGTTCCGAACCACCGACCACTTTGAGCTGTTCTTTATTGTAATAGTTCTTGTGGATCAGCGTAAACGGCAACAAAAAGACCAGCAACGTACCGACCCATTTGGTGACCGGATTGTTACCGACCAGAGCCTCAAGCCAAGCCATCAACAGTAACAGGCCGTACCCCAACCAAAGTGCATAAATAGCGTGTGACTGGATGTACTGAACCCGAGCAATAAAAAGAGTCTGAATATCCAGTTTTGGATTTTGCAAAATGATAAATAGAAGCCCCACCCCAACAAAAGCCGCCATGGTGGTGAAAAGCCAGTCGCGATTTTTGCGCCCGACCCGAACGATAAAGGCAAATGGCAAAATAGCCAGCAGCGCCACGGGTCCGAAAAACTGTGCGCGCAGATCATGCAGATAGGCGCCGATCTGTTGCAAAAACATCGGCGAAAACACATCCGTCAGCGTGACTTTTTCATACTGTCCGCGAGTAATGGCGTGCATGAAGCCTTCCCATGTGCGCGGGTAGCCCCAGTTGATCGGCGGATTTTGGTCGGATGAAAAAGGCATATAGAGGTAAAACGAAAGCCCCATCAGCATCAGCAGATACGTGGCGCAAACCGTTTTGCCGTTCGGCAGAAAAAGACCAAGCACGGGGACGACTACCGCAAAGATAGTCCAGAACCAAAACCCTATATTCGCCGGACCATTCACCCAACACAATTTGGCATATTGCGGATCATCGGCCATGATTTTATTCAGGCTCACCATGACAATGTAAAATGCACCGACTATTGCAAAATCACGGGCAAGCCGGATATGCCGCAATAATATAGCCAAAGCGACGCCAGCTCCCATGAACAAAAGGGTTTGGTGATTAGTCAGACCTAGGCCAAAGGTGAACGCCATCAAAAAAAGCGGTTTCGGATTTTCCGGCTCCATCATCCAACGGTAAAGAAACAGCAATACGGCTGTCTGAAAGAGAATATTAAGCGCATAAACTTCCGCAATCACCGACTGCGACCACATACCCTGACTGAACGCCAGTAGCAATCCGGCCGAAATACCGGCCGTGGCACAGAAAAGCCGCTCGGTTTTTTCGCCCAACACGTGAGTCTCTTTTTTGAGGCTGTGCAGGATATCCAGCCCGGAACGACTGACCAGCAGAGCCAATACACCGCAAGCGAGCGCACCAGCGAACGCGGAACAAAAGCCAACGCCCCACGCCGGATTCGGATACCCATGGTAGGTAACCCCGTTAAAAATCCATTGGAAAAACCAGGTTAAAAGGCTCCAAATCGGATAGCCCGGCGGATGCGGTACCCCGAGGTAGTCGGATGCCGTAATCAGTTCTCCGGAGTCCTCCAGAGTGACGGTCGGCGCGAGCGTCAGGGTGTAAACAATCAGCGAAATCAAGAAGGTCAGCCCGAAAGCAATCCAGTCGGCGCGGCGAAAAAATGGTTTTGTAGCCAAAGCAGTCCCTTTCGTTCAAATGTTGAAGCCGATTAGATAAGCCTTTTTTGGATCGAAAGGTCAAGTTTACACGAAGCGAAAACTCATGTAATGTCTAATCATGAACAATGAAAAAAACAGCTCCAGTTTTGCAAAAGTCTATGGCAGCCCTGGGCAAGGGCCCCGAACTCTCGGCCCATTACGTGTTTTCTGGCCGATCATACCCATCTGCCTCGCCGCCGGCTGGCTCCTACACGCCGCCCTACCGGTTCCGCATCTTTCAACCTCACAAGCTGGCGTGCTCTTCATTCTGCTGGCGGTAGCACTGGCCGTATTCACGGGCTGGAGCGCCAAGCGATTGCAAAGCTTCCTAAAAGGAGCTGAAGGGGAAGAAACCGTGGCGAGAATCCTCTCGTTCCTGCCCACAAACCATACGGTGTTTAACGACCTGCAACTCGACCCAGGCGGCCCAGCCTTCGACCACATCGTCGTTTCACCCTCTGGAATCTTTGTAATTGAAACCAAAAATTGGAACGGCGATATCACCTTTCAGAACGGACAGGTGTTTTGCAACGGACACGCGCCCAGCCGTCCGCCCCTTAAACAGGTCAAAGAAGAAGCAGCGGCTCTGCTTAAACACCTTTCGGCCTCGGGCTGCCCGGCGGCGCCAGTCTATCCGGTTATCTGCTTTGTCGGGAACCGCCCAAAAGGCGACCTTGCCAATGTCGGCGGAGTCCGCATCTGCACCGAAACCGATCTGCCCGACCTCTTTGAAAACAGCATCGAAACGCCATTGCCCGCTGGGATACTCGGCATGATTACAAACGATCTGGCGCGCTGTATGGACGATAAATAAGGAGAAACCCGTGATCCACGCACTAATTCCGATTGCCGACGGTTCTGAAGAGATGGAAGCCATTATCATTGCCGACATCCTGCGCCGCGCCGGCTGGAATGTTGTACTAGCTGGACTGCACGGAATGGAACCCATCACCGGCTCGCGCAAAGTAAAAATTATTCCTGATGCCCGCTGGGAAACCCTCGATCTACTCTCCTTCGACCTGCTCATCCTCCCCGGCGGCGCAGGCGGCACAAAAACCCTCTGCGAACACGACGGGGTGCAGGAAACGATCCGCATTTTCGATATAGAAGAAAAATGGATCGCCGCCATTTGCTCCGCACCACTCGCGCTCCATAAAGCAGGCGTACTCAAAGGGCGGGCGTTCACCTGCTTCCCGGGTGTCGAAAAAGAGATGCACCGTGCTGACCGTTCAGACGAAGCCGTTGTGGTAGACCGCAACTTCGTCACCAGCCAAGGCCCCGGCACAGCGATTGCTTTCGCACTTAAACTGATTGAACTGATCGACAACTCTGCGCTTGTTGAAAAAGTCCGCAACGGATTGATTTACTAAATATGACAACCAAAAACAAAGTCCGCATTCTGATCAGCCCGAACTCCGGCATGGGAGGCGCACTTGACCGTATTCGCGAAGCTCTCATTGCGCACTGGGACAAACCCGGTGCGGAGTTGGCCATTCAGTTCAGCCTCTCGAAAGAAGACGGACGAGCCAAAGCGCGCCGCGCGGTTGAAGAAGGCGTAAAAAAACTGCTGGTCGTCGGCGGAGATGGAATGGTCAATTCCATCGGTAGCGTACTGATTGACACGGATACGGCACTCGGCGTCATTCCCGCTGGCAGTGGCAACGGATTTGCCCGTCATTTCGACACTCCACTCGATATCGCCAAAGCCACGGTGGCTTTGGCATCGGCAAGAACACAGAAAATCGATGTCGGATACGCAGATGAACAGCCTTTCTTTGTAACCTGCTCTCTGGCCTGGGATGCTGCGCTGGTTGATATTTTTGAAAAATCGCCGGTGCGCGGTGTTCTGCCGTATATTTTTGCGGGCGTCTATAAGTTTTTCGAATACCGTCCGCAACCGTTCTCAATCTGGCTCGACGACAAAGAAGAGATCATCATTGAAGACCCGCTAGTCTGCACGATCGCCAACCTCACCCAGTACGGAGGTGGCGCACAAATCGCCCCGAATGCGCAGGCTGATGACGGAAAACTCCAGCTTGTTACCCTGCGCCAGCGCGACCTGCCTTGGATCCTTCCTCTGCTTGGGAAAGTATTCGACGGAACGCTGGACGAATTGAAAGAAATCAAAACCCGTTCCTTTACCAACCTGACCGTTCGCAGAAAAGAAGCTGGGCCCATGCAACTCGACGGCGAACTCGTTGACGCTCCGGCTGAAGTTAAAATTAGCGTACGACCGCGTGCACTGAACGTTCTCGTACCATGAAGAATTGGATATTGAATACTGGATTTCTGGATTACCGGATTGATGGAAAAAATAAATCATCCACCAATCCTCCGCATCCTACTTCTCGCTGTAAAGATGCACGTCGCGCTGCGGAAACGGAATAGTGAGACCGTCAGCATCAAAACGCTTCTTGATCGCTTCATTCAAATCAAAGAAAACAGCCCAATAATCCTCCGACTTCACCCACGGACGCACCGCGAAATTGATACTGCTATCCGCCATGGCTGAAACACCGATCATCGGTGCGGGATCTTTCAACACACGCGAATCCTTCGCCAACAGATCTAACAAAGCCGCCTTAGCTTTATCAATACTATCGCCGTAGCTGATACTCGCCGTCAGATCAAGACGGCGGGTACCTTCGGCGGAATAGTTGACGATATTATCGCCCATAATTTTTGAATTCGGCACAATCACCCGCTTGTTGTCCGGCGTTGTCAGTGTGGTGGTAAAAATATGAATATGCCGAACCACGCCGCTCACGCCGCCCCCTTCAATATAGTCGCCGAGCTTGAACGGGCGGAAAATAATCATCAGCACACCCGACGCAAAATTCGCCAGTGAACCCTGTAACGCCAAACCAACGGCTAAACCGGCGGCACCCAGCACGGCGATAAACGAAGTCGTCTGCACACCGAGCTGACCCAGTGCAGCCATCACCACAGAAATAATCACGACGGCATAGGCCATGTTGGTTGTAAACGTAACCAGCACCGGATCGACCTTGGCTTTCACCATCGCCTTTTCCAGACCGTTCTGGAATATCCGCGCAACCCAGCGTCCGATCACAAAGATCAAAATCGCCGCAACCAGCTTAAGCCCGAACGCAGTCAACATCGACTGAGCCGTCGCTATCCACTCCGACGTATTATGAGACATCTGTTGAACACTATTCATCGAACTCTCCACTGCATTCGTTTCCATAGACACTCCTTTGTAGATTCGGCAAAACCATATTCCTTTTTCACAGGGGTTGGAAATATTTATTCCGACGACTGACGCACGTAGATTTTCGTCCGCCTCACTGCGCTATCTATTTTACGCACAGCAAAATCGGAGTAGATGTTGACCGCAAAGACGGCAAGACGCAAAGGGAAGAAATACCGATATTAGTTCATCTGTTTTCACAAATTCCGACAAGGTTACCATTTATTATCTGCCGGGCACCACGAACTGGGAAGAAACGTTTTGCGGTCGCCCAACGGCGTTTTGGAAACCAAAAATTCAAACCGGCGAGGCTGACTTTGGTATACGAACAAACGGCTTTAGCTTCGGCATAGACTGGGCCGAAGGCATGACCGTCGTGGTAGATGCCTCAGCAATTCTCAATATGGCGTTGGACGGGCGGTTGCTAGCAAATTTATTTTTCTTTTTTTCTGGACCGATTTTAGTTTTTCTGGCTTGATCGCGTCTGCATGGACATCTTTGAACCCATTATAGACTGCCTCCGAAAAACT
>JBBQSL010000087.1:0-13128 GCA_038213895.1 Kiritimatiellales bacterium
AAGTTGCTCCCTCATAATCAATTCATAACTGACGTCCCATTCCTGCATTTCTAACTCGCCAACCACGATGATTCAAGACTAAAAATTGCAAATTTCTACACTGACACCTTTTACCAGACTAAAAATTGCAAATTTCTACACTGACACCTTTTACACTGACACCTTTTACCTTAAAAATTGCAAATTTCTACACTGACACCTTTTTAAATTTCTACACTGACACCTTTTTCTGACACCTTTTTTCTGACACCTTTTTTCTGACACCTTTTTTGCTGACACCTTTTTTGACACCTTTTTCACCTTTTTTGCGGTCATTTGGCTGAGATGCGCGAGATATACTTCCATGTGTCCAGAACAGAGCCGTCCTTTAAGGACGTCTTGGCTTCGGAAACGTCCTTTAGATAGCCTTCCCAGAACGAAAGCGTGCAAGCCTTTACGGATTCCGTGATGTCGCCGGCCTTCGTGCCCCCGAACGAAAAATGGTTCGCACCATCGATAAACACGAGATATTTATCGCCGGGAGGACTGTAATCGAATGATTGCTTCTTCCACTCGGGTCCTTGGCCGCCTGCGCCTCGGTCGAGCGATCCGGTGATGCTGAGCATCGGGATCGACAAGGCCGACCAACTTGACGTCGAAAGCCCTTGCTGGCCGATGCCCTGCCCGGAGATAGATAGGACGCAGCGAACCCGCGAATCGCGAAAGCTGTGGGACTTCAGGGCGTTGATGTCCACCGTGACGCCGCCGACTAGCATGGCCGTGTAAGCACCCAGCGAATGTCCCGCGACACCAATCCGGGTAGAGTCAATCCGTCCGCGCAATGACGGCACTCGATCCTCAATCTGTCCGATTGCATCGAGGATGAACGTCACGTCTCGCAGACGATTCTCGGTTTTGAGTGCGGCGTTCGCCATCAAGGCAGAAAGACCGCCGACAGGGGTGGGCCCGCCCTGACCCCTCTTGCCGGAGCCGTCGAGATGCGAGGGTGCCACAACGACGTATCCGTGTGCGGCCCAATGCTGGGCGATAGGTGCAAAGGCAGTAAGATCAGCGCCGAATCCGTGCGAAAACACAATAAGTGGCAGTTTGTCGCCATTCTTCGGGGCGTAGCTTCGGCACTCGATCTGCCGATCGCGCTGAGCGTCCTGCAGTGAGAACTCGGCCACCTGAACTTCGGATTCAGCAGCGAACACACGGCCAAGCGCAAGCGCGCCGCAGAGTGCCAGAGTTGCTATGTTTAGACGATTCATTTATGGAAAAGGGTACATCGGTAACGTTTAAAGAGCTTTTTGAACTATGCTTCATCAGGGCGATGGGTGTCAACGGGGAGGCTCATACGAAATTAACGTGATGAATATTTTTGCCGCTTCGCTTCTTTTCGAGAATACGAAAAGCACTTTTGGAATACCGCAGGTCACCACCCGGTGAACCGTTCCCGATGGTCACTATTTCACTCCGTGAAATTATCTGCGCTTCGCTCGGCGCTAGAGCAGACGTCAGCTTCCGGCCCATAGGACTGGCCCATAGGGCTTACAGCCCGGAGGGAGCAGGACAAAGAACCTCCAGCAACCAGTTATAGAGCATTTCACGATTGAAACGCCGGAAAAACCCACCCCGGCCTACAGCCATCCCTCCCGTGGAGGGGAATCCAAGCACAGAATCACAGTCCTCTCCACGGGAGTGGTGTCGGCTTATCCGCCGAAGGTGGAAACGGCGGGGTGGGTTCTTCGTTTTGGTACGGCATCTCAAACGTGAACCGCTCTAGCGCAGCGGGTGATAAAAGATCTTAAATTTATCGATATGAATCAGATTGATTCCGTATCACCCCGGAATACTCGAACCGCGAACTTTCATTTCGACCGTATGTTCCCGGCGATCATCCTTTAGGGGAATGGTTTTTCCGGCCAGTTCCTGCCCGTCGAGAGATAGTGCAGCAGCGTCAGCTGAATCAGCGGCGAGCCGAGTGATGGTGATGTGATAAACCGTTTGCCGGTAGCGGTAATGGATTTTAAAGGTCGTCCAGCTTTGCGGTAAACGGGGAGCCAAACGCAATTGATCGCCTTCGAGGTTCACGCCCAGCAGGGTTTCAATCAGAAACCGGTACATCCAGCCAGCAGAGCCGGTTAACCAGGTCCAGCCACCCCGCCCCGTATGCGGCGCGACGGAATAGACATCCGCCGCAACGACGTAAGGTTCCACTTTGTAGGTGGCGATTTGTTCGGGCGTCCCGCCGTGATGAACGGGATTGAGCATCCCGAAAAGTTCCCACGCCCGGTCATTTTCGCCCATGAGCGCAAAGGCCATGGCGGTCCAGATCGCGCCGTGAGTATATTGACCCCCATTCTCGCGCACGCCGGGAATGTAGCCTTTGATGTAACCGGGATTGAGCGCCGATTTATCGAATGGCGGATCGAACAGCTGAATCAATCCGCTCTCCCGGTTGATTAGCCGCTGATCAACGGATTGCAGTGCCTGGCTGGAACGCTGCGGATCGCCCGCACCGCTGAGCACCGCCCAGCTTTGCGGCAGCGAGTCAATCTGACATTCCGAATTCGACTGCGAACCGAGCGGTTCACCGTTGTCGAAGTAAGCGCGGCGATACCATTTACCGTCCCAGGCCTGCGCCTCGATATTTTTCTGCAACTGCTGCGCCTCAGCGCGGCAACGGTCGGCGAAGGGTTCATCGTTGCGAGCCTGCGCCAGCTTGCCGAATTGGATCAGCACGTCGTAAAGAAAGAAAGCTAGCCAGACGCTTTCACCGCGCCCATCCTTTCCAACCCTGTTCATGCCGTCATTCCAGTCGCCACACCCAATCAGCGGCAAACCGTGTGCACCAAATTTCAGCCCGCGCTCAATGGCATACACGCAATGCTGGTAAAGCGTGGCCGAGTCCTCGGAACGATTCGGCAAATCATAGTACGCCTCTTCTTCCAGCTTGACCGGCCGACCTTCGAGAAAAGAAATCTTTTCGTCGAGCACGCCGGTATCCGCGACGCACGAAACGTAGCGGCAGACTACATACGGCAGCCACAAGTAGTCGTCGGAAAAGTGCGTCCGTACCCCACGTCCCACTGGCGGATGCCACCAGTGCTGCACATCGCCTTCGCGGAATTGATGCGCGGCAGCACGGAGCAGGTGCTCGCGGGTCAACGTCGGTTCGGCATGGACCAGTGCCATCACATCCTGTAACTGATCGCGGAATCCATAAGCACCGCCGGATTGATAAAAACCCGTCCGGCCCCAAAGTCGGCAGCTCAGGGTCTGATACAGTAGCCAGCCGTTCGCCATTACATTCACAGCGGGATCGGGTGTATCCACGTTCACCGCGCCAAGGGTTCGATTCCAATAAGCCCAGACGCTTTCGAGCGCGATGCGTCCGGCGTCCGCGCGGCGAAAACGCTGGATCAGATCCTGTACATCGGCTGGGCTGCGTCCGGCCCCGAGGCGGAAACTTATTTCGCGTTCCTGCCCGTCCGGCAGATTGAAAACGGTTTGTAACGCACCGCAGGGATCCAGTCCCGCGCCAGCTTTTCCGGACAGCCGAGCACGCTTCAGGGCCGCCGGTTGAGCCAGGCTTCCGTTTCTGCCAATGAACTCTTTCCGGTCTCCGGTGAACGTGCGCGCTGCATCGTTCACATCAAAGAAAACGATGCGACCGGGAAACTCGGTATTATAACGGTTACGCGCCAGCAACGCTCCGGTCTTAACATCCACTTCCGTTTGAACGTGCAGCAGGTTCTTCTGCCGTAATTCGCCCAACACCCATTCGCAGTAACCGGTGACAGACAGGCGGCGCGGCCGCCCCGAAATATTGCGCAGTTTCAAGACCGAGAATTTCACCGGAGCATCCATCGCCACATACACCCACAACTCGGAGACGATGCCGTTTTCCGTATGCTCAAACACGGTGTAGCCAAAGCCATGACGAATAACATAGGGCGTGGCACCGCGTGCTGGCAGCGGCGAAGGCGACCAGAATTGGCCGGTCTGCTCGTCACGAATATAGATCGCCTCGCCGGTGGTGTCCTGAACGGGATCGTTGCTCCAGGGTGTCAGCCGAAATTCATGGGAATTTTCCAGCCAGGTATAGGCCGAGCCGCATTCCGAAACAACCGTTCCGAAGGTCGGATTTGCCAGCACATTAACCCACGGCGCAGGCGTCATCTGGCCGGATTGTAGCGTGATGATATATTCGTGGCCGTCGGGGGTAAAACCGCCAAATCCGTTTTGAAAAATCAACTCACGCGAAGTAAGCGGCTGCGGAGGTCCGTGCCACGCGGAGCGCAGGGATGTCAGAGCCGGAATCAACGGTTCCAGCACGCTGCGCCGTTCCAGTTGCTGCGCCAGAGTGCCCTTCTCATCATCCAGGACAACTCGCGCTGAGGCGTGCAGCAGTACGCGATCATCTTGGGGAATCTGTTCGAGCCGCCGGACAAAAATGCCACCCGGACGATCCAGTATTTGCACCTCGATCAGACGGGTAATCTGGTCGTGCAGGGACTGGTGATAAACCGAAATGTCTTCGTTCAAGATAACCAGTTCAACCGTCAGCCCCTTCATGTGCCAGTACGAGTGAGCCCGGATTAACTGCCGGACGATTTCAATCTTTTCCATGTCGCTGATGCGCAGCAGAATGATCGGCGCGTCACCTGAAATGCCATAGCTCCAAAGCCCGTTCTGGCCGCGTCGGTTGGCGAGCAGGATGCTGGAACTGGCTCGCCGAGCGGAGTCGGCATAAATCAACGCGCCAGCCAGACGACCATAAAGCTGTGCATCCGCTTCCGTAATATTGAGTTGATACAAGGCGACCTGATTGCGGGTCCACGCCAGATCGAAAGCGCGGTCAACCATGCGGAAACTTTGATATTTTTCCACGTACGCCAGCGCGGCTTCCCGGCTTTCGGTCACACCCGAAACCAAATCAATAATGACAGATCCATGCGGCTCCAACGTGAAGGTGCGCCGCAGTGAAATGACGGGATCCAGCACGGAGCCAACCGTATTCGACAAAGGGTCCGGGCTCTGCATCGCCGCCGGATTAGCCAGTGTGCCGCCGCGACCGATAAACCGGGCACGATCGGTTTCGCAGGAGAGAACTCCCGGGTCTCCGCCCTGCGCCGTCATCAGATGCAACAACCACGGCGGTTTTTCGTCCGCCGAACGGGCACGGCGAGTGCAGAGCAGTGCCGAAGCTTTTGGCTCGAATTCCGTTTGCACGAAAAGATTGCTGAACGCGGGATGCGTCGCGTCGGCCGCCTGAGTCGCGAGCACCACTTCGGCATAACTGGTCAATTCAATGACGCGTGTAGCGGAAGAATAATTGGTGATCGTGACCCGTCGCAATTCCACGTCGTCTTCCGGCGACACGCAGATCTCCGTATGGACTTCCAGCCCGGACTGACGATGCCGGAACTCCGCGCGTGACTGAGTAAAAATGGCTTCGTACTTCTTCGTTTCGCGCAAGGTGGGCTGATACGCCGTGGACCAGAAATCGCCTGTCTCCACATCGCGCAGATAAATAAATGTTCCCCAGCAATCGCGGGTGGCATCTTCGCGCCAGCGGGTAACCGCCAAATCGCGCCAGCGGCTGTAACCGCCGCCCGCACTGCTGACGACGACATGATAGTGACCGTTGGACAACAGATGAACTTCCGGTGCGGGCGATACCGGATTTGTGAAAACCCGCATCACACTTTCGGATTCACCAGAAAGCGGCCGTGCTTTCTCCATGGTTAAATCTTCGGTGAACACACTTGCAGCGGTTCGGGGTACGCGTTCCTGCAACAGCAGGTCCGCCGCCTTAAGCAGCGGACAAGCCATGAAACGTCGTTGCATGGGGTAATCCCTCAAGACATTATCCAGCGCCAGCAAACTCATCCCTTGATGATGTGTCATGAACGATTGGATGACCGCGCTGGTTTCGTCCGGCGGCAGACGGGACGGCGTGTAATCCACCGCTTCGTAGAATCCGTACGCCCCTTCGCGACCCTCGCTGGCCAACCGTTGCAGGTTTTTACAGGCTTCCTGCGGCGCAACCATCAGCGCCATCGCACTCGCGTACGGAGCGATCACCAGATCCTCGGCTAATCCCCGTTTCAGACCGAGCCCCGGCACACCGAATGCGCGGTATTGAAAGTTTAGATGAACATCGGTGCGGTGGTAGCCGGATTCAGAAATGCCCCACGGTACGCCGCGCAGTTTTCCATATTCGATCTGCTGCTGCACCGCCGCTTTACAGGAGTGATCGAGCAACGTGTTTTCATAGTTTGGCATCACGAGCAACGGCATCAGATATTCGAACATCGAGCCGCTCCACGAAACCAGAAGCGGCTCGCCGCGCGCCGCGACGAGTAGTCGACCCAGTGAGAACCAGTGATCCTGCGGCACCTGTCCCAAGGCAATGGCAACGTAGCTGCCCAGGCGCGCCTCTGAGGCGAGCAGATCATAAAAGCCGGGGTCGCATCGGCCTTCCGTGACATTGTACCCGATAGAAAATAAATCTCGAGCCTGGTCGAACAGAAAAGCAAAATCCCGCGCGGCCATTTCATCGCATTGCTTGGCCAGCGTTTCCAAAACAAGCAGACGTTGCCGAGCATGATCACCGGCTTCGCGCAACGGACCGACCGATTGCTCCAGCGTCGCGAGTTCCCTCAATGTGACGGCGCGGTCGAGTTGTTCCTGAAATGCGCCGTTCCGGCTTGAGTCCGGCAGCGCCAACCACGGCGCGAGGAAAAGCAGTTCCGCCCAATGTTCTTCGCAATTCCGTTGTAGCGTTTGTGACCAGTCTTTGAGTTCGTCCGTTCCGCCCGCCAGCACCACCGCGATCTGGGTCGCTTGATCCGCCGTCGTCTTCAGCAATGCAAACGCAGCATGCAAGGTGACGGGCGTTTCAGCCAATTCGGCATCGAGCCTGACCAGTGCCGCATGGTTGTGATCCAAATCGCGGAGAATTTTTACGGTGTCGCGCAGGCCGTCAAAAATCTGCGGTGTAAAAATAGGTTCATCGGCCAGTGCCCTCAGCCCCGAACCGAGCGTCAGTAAATGACCCGCAAGATTGCCGCCGTCCACACTCGATACGTAAAGCGGTAGGAGCGGCCGGAGTGTGCGGGTGTCATACCAGTTGTAAAAATGTCCGCGAAAGAGATCGAGTCGTTGCATGACGGCCAGCGTGTCTTGTGTACGGCGCAGCAAGCCGCCCGTCGATAGATACCCGAAATCCCAGGCCGCCAGATTGGAGAGCAGTGCCAGACCCATATTGGTGGGCGAGGTTCGCGAAGCGATGATCGGGGCGGGAACTTCCTGAAAATTATCCGGCGGCAGCCAGTTTTCCTGCGCCGTGACAAATGTTTCAAAAAAGTGCCAGGTCTTGCGTGCGGTGCGGCGCAGAAAGGTTAATTGCTCCACTGTCAAATCCGGTGCTAAGGATTCAATGGGCTGGCTGATCCACCAGGCGATCCACGGCGCTGTCAGCCAGAGACCGAGGAGCGGCAGCGTCAGGGTCAATTGCGCCGGATGCAACCACGCCAGCAGACCGCCGCTCAGCAGCGCGATGACCGGAGCGATCCACATCGTGAAATAAAAACCGGCAAGACCGGCGTGTGCGGCCCGTTCGGAATCACCCGATGTTTGCCATTCGAGGAGTTTTTTGTGCGTGATCAGCTGGCGCAGAAGCGTTCGTCCGATGGCATCCAGACTGATGAAGGCATCATAGGGTAGAAAAGCCAGCGTGAGAAATATCTGGCCGAGCTGCCGTCCGCCTGACGCGGCTACGATCCGCAGATGCATCGGCCACGGCAAATCCCCGGGTTTGCGGAGTCCGTTAACCAGCGCTGCCAGCAATCCAGGCAGCATGATCATCGCCAGCACCAGCAGCAGACCCGCGCCGCCGAGTTCAGGCAGAAGCAGCCAATTACCCAGCAGGAAAAGCAGCAGTGCTACCGGAACGAGACTGCGCCGCAGGTTATCGATGATTTTCCACTGCGACAGCCCAGAAAGCGGATTGGTGATGCGCCGGGCATCCGCTCCGGGAACGCGAGACAGGAGCCATTGTGTGGTCTGCCAGTCGCCGCGAATCCAGCGGTGCCGCCGATCAATGTCCACGTTGTAACGAGAAGGATATTCTTCGTAAAATTCCACGTCGCTCACGAGCGCCGAACGGGCATGACAGGCTTCCAGCAAATCGTGGCTGAGTACGGTATTCTCCGGGAAGCGTCCGACTAGCGCTCGCTGGAAAGCATCCACATCATAGATTCCTTTGCCGATGAAAGAGCCTTCATGAAAAACATCCTGATACACATCGGAAACCGCCCGCGTGTACGGATCAATGCCCGCATCGCCGCCGAAAAGCCGAACGAACCACGAACGCCGGGAGCTCGGCAGACTGACGCCGAGGCGCGGTTGCAGAATACTGTAGCCTTCGGAGACGATCCCGCGCACGTCATCGAACTCCGGCCGGTTCAATCGATGAGCCATCGTTCCGACGAGTTGACGGGCGGCTTCGCGCGGAAGCTGGGTGTCGGTGTCCAGTGTGATGACATACTTAATGGACGGAAAGATGGTGGTCTCGCCCACGATCTCGGAAAAACGTTCGCGCGAACCACTGCGAAGAAGGTCGTTGAACTCCTCGAGTTTGCCACGTTTGCGTTCGTAACCCATCCATACGCCTTCGCTGGCGTTCCAGCGTCGCGGGCGGTGCAGCAGGAAAAAGATCCCATGGCTGTCGGATGAATATTTTTGATTGAGCATTCCGACCCCGGCCCGCGCCCGTTGCAACAACGCTTCATCTCCCGGCAGAACCTCCGCCGCCGCGTCGCGGAAATCCGTCAGCAAGGCGAAGTAAAGGTTTGGATCGCGGTTCGCGAGATGATGAATCTCCAAAATCTCGATGAGATGATCAACACCCGCCGGGCTCGTGAGCATCGTGGGCACAACAACCATCGTGCGTTGATCGGACGGGATGCCGGAGGAATAATCCATCCTTGGAAGCTGGCGGGGTTTCACCAGCAGCATGCACAGCCAGTTCATCAGTGCTACGGCCAACTGACTGGCGCAGAGGAAAAATACCGAAATGAAGAAAAAGAGTTTCCATCCCTGTACTTCGACCATCCGGATCTGCTGTATAAACCCGACCACGGCGAGCAGCGTGAGCACCCCGATCCCGCCCGCATAAAATGTCAGCGGACTACAGTGGATGCTTCGTTCGAGGAACGACCGCCAGGACCACCGCACTTTCAATGCGCACCCCAGAATGGACTGGCCTTTATCTACCAGATAAAAACCCACATGGGCGGTTCGGTCTTCGCGCCCCTTTTGTTGGGCACTGTCAGCGGCCAGCTGGATGGCACGTTGCGCGACGTCCACTTCCGAAAGCTGGCTGTGCCGGGCCAGAGACTCAACCGAATGGCGATAACTGTCACGGGTTGCAAAATCCATGTCGTTGTAAACGTCGGCCGGATCGGACCGTAAAGTGGTCTCGACCTGACTCAGCGTTTCAACGAACTCCTTCCAGTCCATGGCACTCAAGAACCGCAGGCTGGCAATACTATGGCTGACGGAAACCTGATCGGCGGCTTGGTTCTGGATTTCCATCTGGATCATCTGTTCGATAGACAGCCCTTGCTGCACAAGCCGCTGTTCGAGCCAGTTGCGCGCGAGATGCAACACCGGACTGTGCCGCGACAATCTTTGACAAAATTCCGCCACGAACGAACTAGAGAGAAATAATTCGGCTTTTGCCATATCCGCCACCACCACCACAAGTTGGGACGGATTTTTTTCCGCCATCTCCTGCAAACGATCCACCCACAAGTCCGCAAGATCACGATCCTTCAAGGCGATGGTCAGCCGGGTGGCGACGCGTTGCAGGTTTTCAATCAGACCCAAACGCAACATGATGGGGATGGCCCACAGCTCGCCCAGTTTTAAGGAACCCGCCGATTGGTACGCCGCGATGAATGCGCTAAGCGGCCCCGCATCAATCTGGGCATCCACATGCGCGATCAATTCGAGCACGATATCATAAACGCGCGGCAGGCCGGCGGACGATCCGTTCACCAGTCGCGGCAGCTCCCGGCTATAGCCTCGCGGCAGATGCCGCCGGGCCATTTGAATCTGCTCTTCGATCAGGTAAAAGTTATCCAGCAGCCATTCGGCAGCAGGCGTGATGCGCCGTCCGGGATTGATGACGAGCGTTGCGCGATTAAACTCCCGTAGGATCTCTTCGTTATGACCCAGTCTGGCCAGCAGACGGTTAGAACCCTTCCGGGTCACTATCCGGTGATTGGCTGCGAGCACTTTGGCGTGGCGGGCCAATTGTTCGACACTGAACAGATCAAACCGTAAGGGCAGTTCGCACACACGCGTTCGCGACAGCTTTTGCTTAACCCGCCGAACCTGTTTGCGTAACGAAAAAGTCTGCCTCATGTTGTGTTCCCTATTTTTTTCCAGCCTCCACTTTCAACTAAAACGCCCCGAGGCTAACCACGGGGCGTTTCACTAAAAATGTTGCGGATCTATTTTGTCCCGCCCACGGCCAGCTCTGCTCTGGCCGTACCGATAGCAGATAAGATCGGATTCGCCGCTTCCTTCAGGCTATTGCCAGCCTTCACAGCTTTCCGCGTAATCGGAGTAACCGCCTCAACGCCCTTTGGCGTAAGATCGTTCGAGAGATAGGTTTGAATTTCACGGAGGTCGGTCATATAGGCTTTAAACGCGCCTTTTACCCCGATACTAGACTCAGGTATTTTTACAAAGACGGCGCTCAAATCGGCGCGCCGTTGTTCGCTAAGCGCCTGAATCTGCGGATTGGTGTACAGGTTTCCCTGCTTCCGCCATTCCTCAAAATAATCCTTACCTTGAGCACTCATCTCGTCGGCATGTTCAATCAACCGTTTTCCCAAGGTCTCCATCTTGGCCACATTATCGGAATATTTCTCCAACGCTTTCTTCACATCGGATTGACCCGGTCTGACGAGAGCTTCCAGTGATAAGGCGGTAGCATCCGCCTGTATAATGGCTTTATTAATATCCTGCTCCACCACCTGCATCGTAGCGCTGGTCTTAGCTGATTTCTGCATACCGGTCGTTGAGCAACCGGTCAGGGAGGTAACGACTCCGAGTGTTATTGCGGCGAAATAAACCGCAGAGTTAGTTATATGCTTCATACTGATTCTCTTTTTTTTGATGTTAATTTTAAACCTAAGCGTCAGCTCTGATCGTCGTCAGAAAGCGCTTCTTTTCTAGCCCACGTCCTGAAACTTAATATCAACTCTAGCTGTTTCCCTTGTTCCTTTTCTTTTCTAAACCATTCAAAGGCTACGCGAACGGCGGACGAATATCTATAGGGTAAAACCCTACCGGGAGGAGAAAGGGATATTGGAATGATGGAATGATGGAATATTGGATGAACGATAAAATTTGAACTGGGTCGCGTTCTCCGGTCTTCACGCTTCTAACGACTGGATAAAGCCCCTCCATCGGAGGGGTGCCGGGGCGGCGGCAACGTCCCGTAAAAGCGAGATGCTGCTGACCAATGTGGCGCGTGCCAGTCTTTCCGACGAGCTCCTGAAGGATTATCACAGCTTTTTGACGCAGCGCGGGTTGCCGGTCTGGGAAAAAGATTCTCCGTCGGCACTAGCGCTGCGGGAGCGGCTGAAGCACGAGGTCGCGCCGGAACTGCCGCCCGCAAAGGCGGGCGTGGTTCGTCTGACGGGTCTGTGCGGTCTGTCAGCATTTGTCGCGCAGGCCACACCGGAACTAGCGGCCAACGCGATGCTTTGCGCGGTTAACCAAGCAGCCTATCTGCTGCGCAAACTGGTTGAGCGCCAGAGTCGCGATTTTGTCGCGCAAGGCGGATTTACTGAGCGGCTTTATGAGGCCCGAACCAAAGCCCGAACTGAAAAAGAACCCCGTGCTCCGGCTTGTCACCTGTGCGGAGAAAAAATGCGTCAGCGCACAGTTTAGAAAAGGCCCGCGTGCCGGGAACCTATTTTGGGGCTGTTCGGGTTTCCCGGACTGCAAAGGCATTTTAGAGATTCCGGCGGCGGACAGGTCTGACCCGTCTGACAGGTCTTGAAGAACTGGTAGGGTTTCACCTTATAGCCAGATTCGAAAAAATGTCCGATAGAGTGAGCGTCGGTTTTAAAAACAACAAAAAAGTGAAGATTTATGAAAACGAAATGGCTGAAGAACGGGGCGCTGACTTTTGCGGTGGCCGGGACGATGATGCAGGTCACCTCCTACGGACTTTTTCACCCTGAGCGCAAGGGACAGGAATCAGGAAAAACCCAACAAACAGGATACCGAACCAAATGAAAATGAAGAAATACTCAACCACCGCGCTGGACAGTGAAGCGGGCTTCCGCCTACTGGTGGAAAGCATCCGCGACTACGCCATCATCATGCTTGACGTCGACGGCAACGTGGCCACATGGAATCCTGGGGCAGAGCGCATCAAGGGCTATAGTGCCGACGAGATCATCGGGAAGCACTTCAGTTGTTTCTACCCGCCCGAAGCCATCCAGCGCGGCCTGCCCGAACAGGAACTCAAGACGACGTCCAAGGATGGACGCTTCGAGGACGAAGGTTGGCGGGTCAGGAAGGACGGCTCCAAATTCTGGGCCAATGTCATTGTTACCGCCTTGCGCGATCAGGACGGCAAGCTTCTCGGCTACGGGAAAATGACGCGCGACCTCACCGAGCGCAAGCAGTCCGAAGAGCGGATTCAGCAGCAATCCAAGGAGATCATGGAACTATCCACGCCGGTCATGCAGGTTTGGCAGGGGGTGGTGGTGGCACCGCTCATCGGCTCGCTCGATAGCCAGCGCACGCAGCAGTTCATGGAGCGGTTGCTCGACCGGATCGTGGAGACCAATTCACCGGTCGCCTTGGTGGACATCATGGGCGTGCCGACCATCGACACCCAGACGGCGCAGCACCTCATCGAAACGATTAGTTCCGTCCGGTTGCTGGGCGCGCAAGTGGTATTGACCGGCGTGCGCCCCGCCATTGCCCAGACGCTCGTTCACCTGGGGGTGGACCTCAGCGGCATCATCACGCGCTCGTCCCTGGCCGCCGGGTTGCTGGTCGCGCTCAACATTCTGGAGCTGCAAGTCGTCAGCAAGAACGGCC
>JBBQSL010000088.1:0-12994 GCA_038213895.1 Kiritimatiellales bacterium
CCCAGTCGAGAAGCCAGCGTAAGAAAAACGGCAATTCAGTCTGGATGAGGTCAGCCACATTACGCGGAAAGGTAAAGTTGTCGCGCTCCGCAACTCGGAACAGATTGATTTTGTCGCGGTTGGAAAGGTCAACATCTGGAATAAAAAGTGTCAGTCCTATTATTTGCGTATTTTTTGCTTGTAGAACTGGTGCCTTTTTTGAAGAAAGCACTTAAAAAATAGGACTGACACTTTTTCTTTAAAAAATAGGACTGACACTTTTTCCGCCCTCCATTACTCCAACATTTCTTTCATACATCATTCCATTTCTTTGAGATCAGACCTTCTAGCCTTTCTTGTTTACTGGGCACCGATTTTTGTGATAAAAATTCATTAGTTTAAATTGTTTTGGAAATAAGGTTCTCAATTCAGGAGAGTACGCTGTGAAAAGTTATATAAGATTCTCAATCCTCATTTCAATTTTAGCTACCGGCGCACTGAATGTTTTCGCAGCGTGGAAACAGGAAACATGCCCAGATGGACGAGCCATTGCGATCGCTCCAAACGGAGGCGGATATTGCGGAATAGACGGCAGAACGGTCTCAATTCCAACAGGATGGAGTAAAAGTCAGGGTTTAGATGGACGACTCATTGCTATTCCTCCGCAAGGGACAGCGGTAGAGGGAACAGACCAGCGGATGGTCGCCGTGCCGAACAGATGGAGCCATGTCGAAGGTTCTGATGGCCGCGTTGTAGCAGTCCCGCCCGGCGGAACAGCGGTTGAAGGCCCAAACAATCGAATGGTTGCCGTTCCAAAGGGATGGGGAAAAGTTCAGGGTAAGAGTGGGTGGATTATTGCGGTTCCACCTGAAGGAACAACACTTACAGGCTCGGACGAACGTACCATTGCCAAACCGAAAGGATGGGTCGCCATTGTCGGCACTGATAACCGTGCGGTGGCAATCCTACCAGGCGGAGAATACTTCATGGGACAAGATCAACGTGCGATAGCACTTCCCCCAGACAACTTCGATGTGAGCGATTACATTACCATCTATTGCATTCTGGAAGTCCAATCGGAGTAACCTGTTTTTCCGAAACCATAAAAGAAGGGTAACAACGTGAAAATCCAAACTAAGATGCTTCTGACATTCGCTGTACTAACCGCAATTCCTCTGTTCTCTGCGCTGTGCGCCGAGAGCACCGGCAAAAGCCTTGAGATAACGGTCTCCATCGGTAACGGCGATAATGATAATCCCATGATGGTTCTCTGGCTAGAGGACGTTAACGGTGAATTCATCCAAACCCTACATATGTTCTCTAAAAGGAAAATCCATTACGACAAATTAAAGGGCTGGGAACCCGAGTCGAAAAAAAAGGAAAGTCCTGCTGACGTTGATGCCGTAAGTGGAGCAACAGTCGGATGGAATCAGAGTAGCACCATCAGCATTCCGGCTCAGATCGGTTTAATTAATCTCCTAAGTGGAAAATATGTTCTACGCATAGAATCCCGCACGCATTTCGGAGAAAATTATCGCAGTTTAAAAATTCCTCTTCCTGAAGACTATACCGGTAGCGTGTTTGAAAACGTCGGTTCTATAAAATCCTTGAGTATTAATAAAGTTAAGGCGAACTGATCATCACCGCTTCCGGCGAAGTACCGGTGGACACCGCCAAAGTCAGTGCCGCCATCAACAAATTCCGCATGCCGATCGGCACCTTCCCCGCAGTCTTCTACGAAATCCCGTAAAACAAAATATAATTTTTTTTTGGCGCAGCCACCAGTTCATCTATTATACGCATAATTTCATAGACCATCCGGCGGATAATTTAATCTATAGATTGGATCATTTTTTGACCGCAAAGACGCGAAGACGCAAAGAAGAGTGGCAGAAAAAGGTTTGCGGGTTCCAGATATTGGAAGAATTCGGGAACATTATTGCTGCTTCCCTTTGGGGTGCTTCTTTTCGGACTACCGAAAAGCACGTTCGGAACACCTCAGGTTCAATGTCTGAAATATTATTTCTTCCCTTCGTGTCTTTGCGGTCAACTTGAATTAATCGACACCACGCAAAGCATTGACTCAATTGCTGTGTATTACAAATCAGTCATGAATAAAATGGCGATAGAAATCATGTTTTTTGATGAGAATGGGAAAGTGAACAGGATGATTGCACACTACAATTGAAATATAGCTCCAACAAAACGATGGACAACTATCATCTGAAAGCGCGCTTTCAGATGAAGTGTCATCGTAGACGTTCAGCCTAACTCCATTCTTCAATCACCGCTTCTGCAATGCGAAGTCCGTCAATGCCGGAGCTGACGATGCCGCCGGCGTAGCCCGCGCCTTCGCCGCAGGGATAAAGTCCGCGCACGCCGATGGATTGTCCGTCTTCGCCGCGTACCACGCGCACCGGACTCGAGCTGCGCGTTTCGGATGCGTAGAGCAAAGCTTCGTCCAGCAGAACGCCACGCATACTGCGAAGCATTTTCGGCACCGCGCTGCGCAAGGTGTGCTCCACAAATTCTGGCAGCAGATCGCGCAACTGCGCAGGTCTAGCACGACCACAGGATCGTTCCGGCGGCAGTTCGGACGGTGCCGAGCCTTCGAGAAAATCCACCAGTCGCTGGGCGGGCAGACTGTAATCCGATCCGCCTGCCGCGAAGGCCGCCGCTTCCATTTTTCGCTGAAATTCGATGCCGGCCAATGCGCCAAGACCCACCCCGCCCTGCGGGCACCCCTCCGGTGGAGGGGAACGAGATAAAGAACCCACCCCGCCCTGCGGGCACCCCTCCGGTGGAGGGGATCGAGATAGAGAACCCACCCCGCCCTGCGGGCACCCCTCCGGTGGAGGGGATCGAGATAGAGAACCCACCCCGCCCTGCGGGCACCCCTCCGGTGGAGGGGATTTTGAAAATTCCCCTCCATGGGAGGGGTGGCCGGAGCGGAGCGACGGACGGGGCGGGTTTCCAATGGTTGGAAAGTCGGAAGGAAAGACCGGCACCAAAAAGGCGGCATTGCCACACGGTTTATCGCGTTTGGAAAGACTCATGCCGTTGGTTGTTATCAACCCAGTCGATGAAGCGCAGGAAATGACGAGTCCGCCGGGACACATACAAAAGGAGTAGCAGGCGCGAGCGTTTTCCTCTTCGCGACGCGTCAGCCGGAAGCTGGCTTTTCCAATGTTTGGAAAACTTCCGCCCCACTGCGCGCTGTCAATGCGGTACTGCGGAATTTCGAGCCGCACGCCAACAGCAAACGGCTTAGCTTCGAGCGGCACGCCTTGCTCTGCCAGCATTTCGTACAGGTCGCGGGCACTATGGCCGGTTGCTAGTACACAGCAGTCAGTACGAAATTCTTCGCCGGAAATGACCGCGCCGCGTACGGCACCGTTTTCAATTTCAATCCGATCTAGTCGTGCGCCGAAACGGACTTCGCCGCCAAGCGCAATAATCCGGTTGCGTAGCGCTGGAACCAGTTCTTCGAGCACGTCACTGCCGATATGCGGTTCGGCGTCGATCAGAATGTCCGGTGATGCGCCGCAACTGACCAGCACTTCGAGAAAGCGGCGGACGCGCGGTCGGTCTTTGCTGCGCGAGGTCAGTTTGCCGTCGGAAAAAAGTCCCGCACCGCCTTCGCCATAGAGCACGTTGCTTTCGATGTCGAGCGTTCCATTTTTCCAGAACGATTCAACCCGTTTGGCGCGCGGCGCGGCGGCTTCGCCGCGTTCGATCAATAGCGGTTTCAGTCCGGCTTCCGCCAGTCCCAGTGCCACCATCAGTCCGGCTGGACCTGCGCCGACTACAAGAATTGGCGATTGTAGATTTCCGATTGAAGATTGTTTTTGATCCTCTGTACGTTGGGGACTTCTTTCCACTACCTCGACGTCGCGCAGGTCGACGGGAAGCTTGCCGTTAAAATCCACTTCGACTGCGACGGTCATGCGCGGCGAACGACCACGAGCATCAATCGAGCGACGGATGGTTTTTAGTGCGCTCAAGGCCGCCGGATTGCAGCGCAGCACTTTGGCTGCGGCCCGCAAAAGCTGTTCCGGCGTGTAGTCCGGCGGCAGATCAAGTTGATTAATACGCAGTTTCATATGAATTTTCTTTAATTCAGGATTGAAAGGTATATGAGGGACGCTCAGTTTTGCGACTAAAAAGGAGATTCATGCACACGCATCTTGTTCCACAGATTTTCACCTGCTACCGCTCGGGCTATTCACTAAAACATTTTGCCAACGATCTGATCGCGGGAATTATCACCGGTATCGTCGCCCTGCCGCTGGCAATTGCCTTCGGTATAGCCTCCGGCGTGACTCCTGAGCAAGGTCTCTATACGGCCATCATCGCCGGCTTCCTGATTTCTTTTCTCAGCGGCAGTCGCGTGCAAATCGGCGGACCGACCGGCGCGTTTATAGTGATTATTTACGGAATTGTTCAGCAGTACGGCATGGCAGGACTGACGGTCGCCACGTTGATGGCTGGCGTGATGCTGGTGCTGATGGGGGTCTGCCGCCTCGGCGCAATTATCAAATACCTGCCCTATCCTCTAATCATCGGCTTCACCACCGGCATCGCAGTCATCATCGCCGTTACACAGATTCCCGCCTTTCTCGGTATGCAGATTGAGAAACTTCCCGGAGAACTAATTGGTAAACTCGAAGCCATCGGTACGCACCTAAACCTGATTGATCCGCTCTCTGCCGAGCTCGGACTGCTCGCTCTGCTGATTATGATTTTCTGGCCGCGTGTCACTCGTCGCATTCCCGGCTCACTGGTTGCCATCATTATCACTACGCTACTAGTCACCCTGCTGAAGCTTCCGGTCGAAACCATCGGCAGCCGTTTCGGAGAAGTACCGAACCATCTGCCCGCCTTGACCTTTCCATCCATCGATTTTGGACTAATGAAAGGGCTGTTTCAGCCTGCTCTGACGATCGCCCTGTTGGCGGCGATTGAATCGCTACTCTCCGCCGTCGTTGCCGACGGAATGACTGGTCAGCGTCACCGTTCAAATATGGAGTTAGTTGCACAAGGCGTTGCCAATATTATTTCGCCGCTATTCGGCGGTATTCCCGCCACCGGTGCCATTGCACGCACAGCGACCAATATTAAAAACGGCGGCACCACGCCGCTGGCCGGTATCGTTCACGCCATCACGCTGTTGCTGATTCTGCTGTTCTTCGGCCACTATGCCGCGCTGATTCCCATGTCGGCTCTGGCGGCGGTTCTGCTGATTGTCGCCTACAACATGAGTGAGTGGCGTTTGTTCGTGAAACTGTTCAACAGCCCGCGCAGTGACGTGCTGGTTCTGGTCACCGTCTTTCTACTAACCGTCTTTGCCGACCTAACCGTCGCCATCCAGACCGGCGTGGTGCTTTCCGCCTTTCTCTTTATGCGCCGCATGGAGACCGTGACCAACGCCGGTATTATCAATCTAGAAGATGAAATTAGTGACAGCAAAGATCCGAACGCCGTAGCGCGATACAACGTACCAAAAGGCGTAGAGGTATTCGAAATCAATGGCCCCTTTTTCTTCGGTGCCGCCAGTAAATTCCAGGAAGAAATCAGTAAAATAAAAATGCCGAAGGTACTCATCCTACGTATGCGGAGCGTTCCAGCCATTGATGCTACTGGGTTGCAAGCGCTCGAAGGCGTCGTTAAAACCGCAAAGCGTGACGGAACAGTTCTACTGATTTCCGGCATCCATAAACAGCCGGCGGATGCCATGAAGAAGGCCGGACTGATTGAAAAAATCGGCCACGCGAATATCCACAAAGACATCACCCACGCCCTTGATCACGCCCGCCGCCTGCTATAAATTATACCCATGAAGGCATTCAAACGAGTCATAGCGTTTCTGGCCTTGCTGTTGGCGTTTAATCAAACGCGCCAACTCCGCCGACAAAATCTCCGTTCACTTTTGCCGTGTTAACGGATGTGCAATATGGCAACAAGGATCCGTGGCACGCGCGTCATTACCGCGACTCGGTGCAGAAGCTGAATGAATGTGTAATTGACCTTAACCGCAAAAACCCGGAGTTTGTTATTCTCGACGGAATGAGGGTCGGCCCCGGCGCACTGGGGACGGAACAGGTCAACTGGCTTTGCGCCTTGCTTAAACAGGCGGCCGTAAATAAAGGAAAAGTAATCTGTTTTTGCCATTTCGCGTTGATGGTGGAATGGGGGAAACCTCTGATAACCGATGCCTCAGAGGTAATCCGCACCGCGACAGAAACCGGAACTCTTATCGCATGGTTCTCTGGACACAACCATCGCGGCGGATACTTTTTCGCCAATGGCATCCATAATGTAACGATCCGCGGAATGGTCGAGGCCAACCCGAACGCCTATGCGCTGATTGAAATCCGCCCCGACGGGTTACAGGAAATCGGAATTGGCACAGAACCTTCCCGCGAACTGCCATTTGGAAAGCTGGCAAAATAGTTGTTAAAAAAAATGGCACCAATCTTTGGCAAACTGTATTAAGTCACCTCGTTTTTTTCGAACCCTAAAATTTATTCAGAAAGAGATATTCCTATGCTCAACGATTCCATGACCATCAAAGACAACACGGCTAACCCCGCTCCGCTCGGCCTGCTAGCCTTCGGCATGACCACCGTTCTGCTAAATCTCCATAATGCCGGACTTTACGAACTCAACTCCATGATTCTCGCCATGGGCATTTTCTACGGTGGAACAGCGCAGGTTATCGCTGGCATCATGGAATGGAAAAAAAATAACACCTTCGGAATGACGGCGTTCATCTCCTACGGCTTTTTCTGGCTGACTTTGGTCGCGCTCATCGTTTTGCCTAAACTCGGACTGGCTACGCCTGCTTCGGGAATGGCGATGGCCAGTTTCCTCGGACTATGGGGTTTCTTCACTCTGCTACTGTTCATCGGAACGCTAAAACTTTCAAAAGCCCTGCAAGTGGTATTTGGAACCCTAGTCGTACTATTTGCTCTGCTGGCCGTCGGCGATGCTACAGGAAATGCACAACTCAAACAGATTGCGGGTTACGAAGGACTCATCTGCGGTTTCTCCGCCATTTATACCGGCATCGCACAGGTTCTTAACGAAGTGTACGGAAAAAAGATTCTGCCGCTTGGATAAATTAATTTTCCAGCGACCAGAGCTCAATCGGATACCAGGCAAGCTGCATATAGGCGCGGTCATTTTTCTGTCCGAAAGCGAATAGACCACAAAGAAAATAATAGGACGTCAGCCGGTCGTATTTGAGCCGACTCAAAGATGTCGTCGGCCATAGATAACAATCGCCCATCTCGTCCTGCTTAAAGCCGTCCAGCGATGTAGAAATCCTGCAAAGCGAATCGGGATTCATCGTGTTGGGACAGCCGGGCATTGACTGTCCTTTAGTACTCGGCATCAAACTGGATTCGTACGCTACGAGAGGAATGATGCCAGCCCTGAGGAATCGCTGATAAGCAATGCATTCACCGTCAGAGTAATCGTAGACCTCCGCCTTGCCGGCCATAAAGAGCCCAGCTATAAACGGCATGACCGTTGTGCCCCAGCTGTCTAGCTTGATGCATAGACTGCGCCCACCCCGCTTTTTATCCGGAAGCCAGAACGACCGCTCATGATACGGCCCGACTGGAATATCCCAGATGAACTCTTTATGAAGTTTGGCTTTATATCCGGCGTAGGCTCCGCGATCAAAAAGCAGCGTCAAATCACTGGTCTCGGCTTCTATCCGGATTTGATCCATCTTCTGCGGCACCGCGACAGGTAAATAGGCCTCCCACTCAGCCCTAGAACCGGAGCCGTTTCCTTCCAGCTGATAAAAATTACAACAGCCTCCGCTCAAAAGAAACAGAGGGAGCAGACACACCGGCAAAAAAAACTTTTTTACTGAGTCTTTATTCATCTAAAAACGTCCCAAATATCGCTTTGGCTTGTAAGCTATCAGCCGCTGTAAGTCAATTGCCGGAAAAATCCCCGCTTCCATTGTCATCAAAAGCAAGTATTGAAGAAGTCCATCAATTGAGACAAGATACGACCTCCTACATGAAAAACATTTTTACAGATTACCCAGAGGTTCCCTGGAAACGAGGGTGGAGTTTCCTTTCTGGGCCGCAGGATCGCACCCCGTTTATCGCCGGAGAAGCCGCTGGAGAACTCACAGTCCCCGGAGGAATGTGGTCTCTTCGACTGATTAATCCAGAAACCCCCTGCACAACCCGCCTTCTCTACAACGGCTTTTCGATCAGCGCACGTAAAAAGCCTGAAAAAAACAGGATAGACGTTCTTATAACAGAACCCGGCCTGCTTTGCGGCAAAGCAATCGGTCTGCCGATGCCCCAGTTACAAACCGATGAAAAAATCACAAATGATAATGAATCGGTCTGGGTACAAAGCGGGAATACGGTCACATTTCTGCTAAAACAGGGGTTCCACTTTGCACTGGTCTGCGGAGAACTCACCCCGGATCGGGCGCGCCAAAAAGCCGAAATTACACTCGAAAACAACTTTGATGCACTCATCCAGTGCGAAACAGAAGACCGCAAGAAAGTTAGTAGCCTCTTCAGTATCAACCCCCGTCACAACCCACCCGTCGCACTAGCAGCCGAAACGCTGTCAGCCCGCCTACGCGAACGCACGGGGGCAATTCATGGACTCTGGAGCCTAGCAGATAGTTTTGCTAACGAAACATTCTCACTCAATGAACTCTATCCACTCATTCGCGCTTGGAATTTGATTGATCCACCGATTGCCCTGGAACTGACCCAGACCGCGCTTTCACTTCAGCAGAACAACGGCGGATTTCCTAGCTGGATCGAAACAGGCGGCGCGTTCTCACCCGTAGCACCATGGCCGCTCATCGCACAGACTTTTGAATTGGTCTGGCAGAGTAGTCATGATCCCGCCCTACTGAAAAAACACCTGCCGGCCCTGCGAAAATATATACAATGGGCTGTGCGCCGCTTCGATCCTCACCGTGATCGCATCCCCTCATGGCAGAACGAGCAGGAAATTTTTGTGCCGGGAAGCTTTGTTCGCGGCAAAGCAACACCAGAACTGACCGTTCTACTGATCGCTGAAATCGAAGCGGTATTACGCCTCTGCGAAACCAGCGAACATTCCGAAACGGCTGCCGAATCGTTGATTGAAGAGCGCGACCAGTTGGTAAAAACTCTGAATACAATTTTCTGGAATCCTGAGGTTAAAGCATTTTCAAATGTCTGGAAAGACGGACACTATCTGCACGAGCCTTCCTTCGGTTCTTTCATGCCGCTATACTGGCAGGGACTCGACCGCGGAAAAACAACTTCTCTGCTGGAAAGCTTTGAAGAAACGCACGGATTCCCCGGACACCACGAACCGACGTCGTGGAAACAAGAAGAAATTGACGACACGGCTCATTTACCCGCCATCCATCAGTTCATGGCCTTTGCAGCCCTCCAGAATGCCGAAAATGCCCGCGCTCTGCTTATGCTATTTGTCCGCCGCATGCGTGAAGGATTTTCTGTCTGGTTCGAGCGCGAGAGTCTGGCTTCTGTACGTAGAGGAACTACCGGAGATCACGCGTACGCCCTCGGGCCTGTCACAGCAGCACTTATCCTCACCGCACAGGCTGAATTCGAACACGAAGCGGCTAAAGCCCCCACCGCTGCGCAACAAATTCTAAACTGGAGCCATCGGCTACGTATCAACAAAACGGACCTGAGCATCGTCTCGATTTTCCTGCTGGCTATACTAATTGTGCATCTCTCCTACACCCTGCCGCACCGCCGAAACGCAGAAACCCGTGTCGCCGAAGCCGCGCTGAATTATCAGCAAGGCCGTTATACTGAAGCCATGAAAATCTGCCGCAGTCTCCCAAACAACGCCCTCGCGTGCTTTCTGCGAGCCAATCTATTGATGCTCACCGAACAGCCCGGCCAGGCAGAAGGACTTTACCGTAAAGCACTTATTCAAAAAACAGAAAGTCCCTCCGCACTCTTTGGACTTGCACTGGCCTTACAACTAAACGGAAATTTCAAAGAAGCAGAAAAACGTTATATCGACTTCATCGACCTCTATGAGCAAATCCACCCACAAGAGTCTGCACTAGCCGACAAATTTATGACCCTGACCCGTGAAAAATTCAGCAAGCCACCCGCTTGGCGGCGCATTTACAACCTATCGATGATGAACGATCTCGGATTATGAAGTTTACCCGTAGGCCTTTTCCGTTATATGTTCACACCATGAAAACACTTCTAAAAAAATCGATCATTCTTTTCCCTGTCCTACTCCTGCTGGCGGGATGCTTCCGCAACGACCTCCGTACAGAAACTTTTGAAATTAAACAGCTCCGCACACAGGACGCCACGGCAAGAATCTCACAAGCCCTACGGGCGGTAGCTGGAATCAAAGAGGTTCGCCCCGACCTCGAAAAGCACACCCTCACCGTTGTTTTCAATGGACTTGAGTGCTACATCAAAAACATTGAATACGCCATCGTCAAAGCAGGCTTCGACCTGCCGAACTGGCCAGCCGATCCGGCCGACAAAGCCAAACTTCCGGAGGTTCTGCGCTAATGAAAACAACCCTGACTCTCCGCCCGTTTGAAACTCAGGCGAAAGAGGCTTGGATCGTTTTCGTGCAAAACAAAAAGCCGTTGCTCAACAGTAACGCCGAACTGGTTAAACTAATCAGTGAACAGATCAAAAAAACCAGTTTCAGCGGCGACTACGCACAGACACTCATTTTTCCGACCTTTGGAAAATCCAAGGCTGAAAATATCGTTCTAATCGGCCTCGGCGACAGCAAACACTTCCGCATGGAATATCTCGAACGCGCCGCCTCCGCCGCCGTGCGATCCGGAAAAAAAGCAGGCATCAAAAACTTCATCATCGATACATCCACAGGAATTAGCAAAGTCTCGGATTCCAACTTTATACACGCCGTCGCCCGTGGTGCGGCGTGGGGCTCCTACCGCTTCGACACCTTTAAAACCGGCACCAAAAAAAGCCAAAGCAAACTCTCGCTGACTTTCGCCGGGCCGTGCGAAAACTCTGCCGCCTGCCGTAAAGCGCTGAGCGATGCGGAACTCGAAAGCAAAGCCCTACTCACCACCGCCGACCTCGCCAATCTGCCCGGTAACGAAGCCACGCCGCAGAAAATCGCCAACTGGGCGCAAAAAATGGCTAAAGAAAATGGCCTCGCTTATTCCGCGCTCAACAAAGCCGACCTCAAAAAGAAAAACTGCAACGCCATCCTCGCCGTCGCGGCTGGCAGCGCGCAGGACGCCAAAATTATCACACTCAAATATAAGGGCACCGATCCCAAAGCCAAACCAATCGTCATCATCGGCAAAACCATCACCTTCGACTCCGGCGGCATCTCGCTCAAACCCGGCAAAGGCATGGAATGGATGCGCTACGACAAATGCGGCGGCATGGCCGTACTAGCCGCCATGCAAATGATCGCCCAGCTAAAACCGGCGGTGTCGGTCATCGGCATGCTGGCCGTCGCCGAAAACATGCCCGGCGGACGAGCCACCCGCCCCGGCGATATCGTCAAATCGCACGCCGGAAAAACCATTGAGATTTTAAACACCGATGCCGAAGGCCGCCTCGTCCTCGCCGACGCACTTTCGCTGGCGCAACAGCACAAACCCGCCGCCATCGTTGACCTCGCCACACTGACCGGTGCCGTCATCACCGCGCTTGGTCATACCTGCTCCGCCGTCGTCGGCAACGATCATAAACTAAACGCCACACTGATAAAAGCCGCCGATGCCGCTGGCGAACGGTTATGGGAACTACCGCTCTGGCCGGAACACATGGACGACATGAAAGGCACCTTCGCCGACCTACAGAACATGAGCAAATCAGGCACCGCCGGAACCATCAACGGCGCGGCCTTCCTCGCCAACTTTGTTCCCGAAACCATTCCGTGGGCGCATCTCGACATCGCCGGCACCGCCTGGGAAGAAACCTCCAAACCCTGGACCGACCCCGGCGTCACCCTCTTCGGCGCACGCACATTGATTGAATGGATCAACGGACTGAAATAAACGCGGCAGATCATTCTGCCTCGCCTCCGCAACGTACCGCGGACTTCCAGCCTGCCTCGCCTCCGCAACGTACCGCGGGCTTCCAGCCTGCCACTTTTGCACATCTGCCACCTGCCACCTTCTTACAAGGTATCAAACGGACTACGGGCCTGTACGCCGCCCCGGTTCAGGACATGCGTATAAATCATCGTCGTCGAAACATCGGCATGGCCCAACAACTCCTGAACCGTCCGGATGTCGGCTCCATCCGCCAGCATGTGAGTCGCGAAAGAATGCCGCAACGTGTGACACGTCACCTTCTTATTAATCCCCGATCGCTCCGTCGCCGTCTGAATTGCCTTCTGAAGATTATTCTCGTGAATATGGTGTCTTCGCCGCGCTCCGCTACGCGGATCGGTGCTGATTCGCGATGACGGAAAAACATACTTCCAGGCCCATTCCCGTGCCGATTTTGGCGATTTGTTGGCAACGGTTTGCGGCAGATATACCTCCCCGCACCCCGCGGCCAGATCCGCAAGATGCAACGCTTTTACTTTTTCCAAATGTTCTTTCAGCTCAGGAACGATCTTTTCGGGCAGCGCAACCCGCCGATCCTTTCCGCCTTTTCCTTCCACGACGGTCATGTACCCCAGTCCAAAATCGATATCCTTCACCCTCAATCTGACGCACTCCATCAACCGAAGCCCCGCACCATAAAGCAGCACAGTCATGATCCGATGAGATCCCTGCAACTGCTGTAACAGCAGCGCCGTCTCCGCTCGCGTCAACACCACCGGAAGCTTTTGTTTGCGCTGCGGTCGTTTGTAGCCACCGATGTCGCCCAATTCAACGTCCAGCACTTGACCGTAAAGAAAGACCAACGAATTCAAGGCTTGCGCCTGAGTGGCCGGAGCAACATGGCGCTCCAGCGCAAGATGTTCCAGAAAATCACGAACCCGTCCGCCATCACTCGGAAAGGTGCCCCCGCAAAACGCTGCAAAA
>JBBQSL010000089.1:0-12963 GCA_038213895.1 Kiritimatiellales bacterium
CATCCCTATCATAGGTTCAAGAAAATCGAGGGCTTCTTCCGGCAAACAGTCGGGGCGCGTGCCGATGCTGATCGCGTCAAAATGATAATTTTCCAAACATTGGAAAATTTGTTGCTGTTGCGCCGGATTGGTCAGGTCGGCGGTAAAGGCCTGAATGTAGAGCATCAACTTTTGCGCCTTGTAGCGGCGTTTCGAAAATTTAATGGCCGCTTCAATCTGTTCCTGCGGACTTTCCTGCCGTTGAGTCTGCTGCGCTCTCGATCCGTTTTCGGAGCAGAACGCGCACCGTCCATGCGGACAGGATCCGGCAAGCTGCACAGGCACGCGGAACAGTGCGTCGCCGTAGCGGTCAATCATCCACTGCTTGTACTGTGTAAACGGACTCATGGGGGAAAATCATCTTACAAAATCATGGTCGACAAAATCATTAAAACAGAATGTCTGATCCGGATATGCAGAAAATAATTTTGTCCTTAATGATTTTGTGAAATCTTCGGAACCAGTTCAGCGATTTGATCGAGTTTTACGACGCCTGGTTCAATGTTCATGGCATTGGAGGTTCCGCAAGCGAGGCCGAAGACAAATGCTTCGACCAGTGAATGTCCTTTAGCCAGCGCATAGGCCGTTCCGGCGCTGACGGAGTCGCCGCTACCGATTGGATTAAGTGCTTTGATTTGCGGAATTTGAAAGGTGTATGACGAGCTGGGTTGGAAAAGCATCGCTTGTGCTTTGCCCTGTGTAATACCGACGGCACCCGCGCCGAGTGACATCAGCTCTTCTGCTAGTTCTTCAATGGGAGCGCTGCTTTTAAAGGTATTGCGAAGTTCCTCGGCGTTAATCTTTACCACGGCAGGGCGATGTTCCAGCGTAGCGAGCAATGATGTCCCGTAGTTATCAATGAGTACTTTTTTACCATCCGCCAGTGAAATCAGTTCTGCATAGATATCCTGTGGTGCATGGGGTGGCAGATTACCGGAAAAAACGATACGGTCAAAATCGCCCTGAAGCTGCGCGAACGTTTTGACGAGGGATTTCCATTCACCGGCGGAAAGGGGCGGGGAGTTTTCTACTAGCTCGGTACAACCGTCATGATCGTCGGCCAGTAACGTCTGACAGATGCGAGTTTCAGTCTTCGTTTCGATCAGTTTGAAGGGGAGTTCTTCCTGTTCGAGCAGGTCGCGAAGGGTGTCACCATTACCGCCGCCGGCAAAACTCAGCATTAGCGGATCGGCACCGAGAATGTTCAGCACACGGGCCGTATTGGTCACCTTACCGCTGGCGGCTACCGATACCTTACGGGCGCGGTTCACCTCGTACGGCCGGAACGAGGCATATTCGATTGTGCGCTGAAGCGCTGGAAAAAATCCACAGCAGAGTATTTTCATGGGGTGAAGATAGACACAAAGGCACAAAGATGCAAAGCCGAATCAAATCGGGCTCGCCATCCGTTGGCTTATCGTTTCGTTTCTGTTATGAATGATCGGATGAAAAGGCAGATGATTTTTGAAATACCAGAGACAGCGGACGGAACAGCGGTGGCTGATTTCCTTGCCACGCGCTTTTCCTATCATGACCGCGTTGGCTGGTGTGAGCGCATTGCAACCGAGGATGTACTGATCAATGAGAAGCCGTGCGTTCCCGATACTCCGTTGCGGGCTGGTGACCGGCTCGTCTATGAACCGGATAACCGTCCGGAGCCGACGGTTGATTTCAACATCGGCATCGTTTTGGACGACGACGATCTGCTACTGGTCAATAAAAGCGGCTATTTGCCGTGTCATCCGGGCGGACGCTATTTCAACAACACTCTCTGGGGCTGGCTAAAGGAACGGGGGTTGCGCGAATTTATGTTGGTCAACCGCATCGACCGCGAAACCTCCGGACTGGTCGTTATCGCCAAAAATCAGGCGGCGGCACTCAACTGCCGCAAACAGTTTTCCAGCCGCAAGGTGGTGAAACGCTATCAGGCACTGGTCGAAGCGACGGACTTTCCGGTGGAGCTGGAAACTACTGGATGGCTGGTGGCCGATATCGACTCCGCCATCCGTAAAAAACGGAAGTTTATTTCTGTTGATACAAGGCAGGCTGGAAGCCCGCGATACGTACCGCAGGCTTCCAGCCTGCCGAAAGATGTTCCATCGCCCGATGCCGAATGGGCAGAAACCAAGTTCCGGCTGATTAATCAGTGCGGCGATATTGCCTTAATCGAAGCCGAACCACATACCGGACGTCTACACCAAATTCGCGCCACGCTGCTGGCGCTCGGATATCCAATCGTCGGCGACAAACTCTACGGCGTGGACGAAACCCTTTTCTTGCGGTTTTGTAACGGCGCGCTAACGGACACCGACCATGCACAACTACGAATGGATCGTCAGGCTCTGCATGCCTCCGGACTCAACTTCCGCCATCCGAAGTTTGGGCGAGCTGTCACGATCAATCTCGATCTTCCCGACGACATGAAGCAACTGCTGGATACGGTTCGGATGGGGATCGGCGCAACTCAATGTGTCGTGCCTACCTCTATCATATCGTAGCCGTCTCGGCTGCTAGGTGTTCATTCGCGTTGAAAGTAGAACGACCGTCCCGGTCGTTTGAGCAAGCGGGACGCTTACTCTACGAGTAAAAAAAACGTTGGGATGAGGTTCTTTTTCAAACATTGAACAAAAAAGTCCCTGTTTTCCAAGGGCTGGAAAACAGGGAGGTGTCTAAAAACCGCGTTGCGGTTTTTAGCGGCAGAGGGCGAGAAGTACCCCGGCGGCGACGGCGGAGCCGATCACGCCCGCGACGTTCGGACCCATGGCGTGCATGAGTAGGAAGTTGTTCGGGTTGCTTTCGAGTCCAATTTTGTTGGATACACGCGCAGCCATTGGTACAGCGGATACCCCAGCAGAACCGATGAGCGGGTTGATCTGATCTTTGGAGAGCTTGTTCATCAGTTTGGCCAGCAGTACGCCGCCAGCGGTGCCGACGCAGAAAGCCGCCAGTCCGAGCAGAACAATCCCGATAGTTTCGATGGTGAGGAATTTTTCTGCCGCCAGTTTGGAGCCGACTGCGAGTCCAAGCAGGATGGTGACGATGTTAATAAGTTCGTTCTGTGCGGTATTGGAGAGGCGATCCACAACGCCGGATTCTTTGAGCAGGTTACCGAACATGAGCATCCCGATCAGCGGCGTGGCGCTGGGCAGCAGCAGAATACAGAGAATGAGCACGAGAATCGGGAAGATTATTTTTTCCGTTTTCGAGACGTGGCGCAGTTGCTTCATTTCAATCATCCGCTCGGCGGGCGTGGTCAGCGCGCGCATAATCGGCGGCTGAATGATCGGGACGAGCGCCATGTAGGAGTAGGCGGCAACGGCGATCGAACCGAGCAGGTCGGGCGAAAGACGGCTGGCCAGGAAGATGGCGGTCGGCCCGTCGGCACCACCGATGATGCCGATAGAGGCGGCATCTTTCAGATCGAACCCGATGGCGGGGACGTATTTTGAAAGTAGCAGGGCGCCGATTAGCGTAGCAAAGATGCCAAGCTGGGCCGCGCCGCCGAGCAGGGCGGTTTTCGGGTTGGCGATGAGCGGTCCGAAGTCCGTCATGGCACCGACACCGAGGAAAATCAGCAGCGGAAAGAGTCCGCTGGCGATGCCCATGTTGTAGATAATGTAGAGGAAGCCGCCTTCATGCGCGATTCCTGCACCGGGAATGTTGGCCAAAATGCCACCGAAGCCGATCGGGATGAGCAGCAGTGGCTCAAAGCCTTTTTTTATGGCCAGCCAGATCAGAATCAGGCCGACGACAATCATGATCAGGTTGCCCCAACCGCCCGTGGCGAGGAATCCCGCCACACCGGTATCGATCCAGAGACTTTTAAACGATTCGAGAATGTTCATTTTCGGATACTCCAGATTTCCGGCGGTTAGTTGACTGAGGCGATTTCTTGGCCGGCGATGATTTGATCGCCGACATTTGCGCCGATAGACGAAACCGTTCCGGCTTTCGGAGCTTTCACTTCGACTTCCATCTTCATGGCTTCGAGCACCAGAATGACTCCGCCAGCACTGACGTGTTCACCGACCTTGGTGATGATCCGGACAACTTTGCCCGGAAGTGGCGATTTAATGACGGTAGAGTCGGCCGATTCGTGACCGACGGCTTTTTCTCCGGCAGGAGCGGCGGCTGCGATACCATCTTTAACGGAGATGTCGTAGCTCTTGCCGTTGACGGTGGCTTTGTCGCCTTTGACTTCAACCGCGTAGGCTTTGCCGTTGACGGAGACGGTGTACCCGCCCGCCGCGTCTTTTTTGGCTTCTTCTTTTTTCGGCTCGTTTTTACGCACGCCGTTGACGACGGCTTTGCCGAGTAGGAAGTCGATACCTTTCTGTCCGCAGGAGGCGGCGATGAAGATGTTTTCGTCACTCAGGTCGGTAATGCCAGCATCGGTGAGTTGTTTCTTGGAGGCGGCGACACCTTTTTTCGGGTCTGCATCGTTGATTTCAAGCACCGGCTTGGTGGTCGGTTCGAGTTTGAGCTGTTCGGCGCAGATTTTGATGAGTTTGGCATCCGGAGCGACTGGGGTTTTGCCGAAGTAGCCGAGAACCATTTTGCCGTAGCCTTCGGCGATCTTTGTCCACGGGCCGAGCATGACGTTGTTAAAGGCCTGTTGGAAATAGAACTGAGAAACCGGTGTGACGGAGGTGCCGAAGCCGCCGAGGCGAACTACTTCACCCATGGCTTTAATGACTTCCGGGTAGCGGTTCATGATGCCGTTGTCGCGCATCATCTGGGTATTGGCGGTCAGCGCGCCGCCGGGCATTGGCGAGAAGGGGATGAGCGGCTCAACTTCTTTGGCTTCCGGCGGGATGAAGTAGTCTTTCATGCAGTCTTTGAAGACCTCTTCGGCTTCGCGCATTTTGTCGATATCGACGTTGAGCGAGAATTCCGAACCGCGCAGGGCATGCCATACGCTGATCACGTCGGGCTGGCAGGTTCCGCCAGAGGCGGGAGCCATCGAGGTATCGACCTGATCGGCACCGGCGTTGATGGCGGCCAGATAGGTGGCGACGCAGGTTCCGGCGGTGTCATGCGAGTGGAAAACGATCTTTGTTCCGGCTGGGAGCATTTTGCGCGCGCGCTTGATGGTGTCGTAAACCGTGGCCGGGGTGGCGGTACCGGATGCGTCTTTAAAGCAGACGCTACTGTACGGAATACCAGCGTCGAGAATCTGACGAAGGGTTTTTTCGTAGAAGTTCGCGTCGTGCGCGCCTTCGCAGCCCGGGGGCAGTGCCATCATCGAAACGACCACTTCGTGCTTGAGGCCAGCGTCGTGGATGCACTGTCCAGAGTAGATCAGGTTGTTGACGTCGTTGAGCGCGTCAAAGTTGCGGATGGTGGTCATACCGTGCTTTTTGAAGAGTTTAGCGTGCAGGTTGATGATGTCACTCGACTGCGAGTCGAGCGCCACCACGTTGACGCCGCGGGCGAGGGTCTGGAGGTTGGCGTCTGGGCCAGCGACTTTGCGGAAGGCATCCATGGAGTCGAAGGCGTTTTCGTTGCAGTAGAAGAAAGGCGCCTGGAAGCGTGCGCCGCCGCCAGCTTCGAAATGAGTGATGCCTGCGGCTTTGGTGGCCTCAACGGCGGGCAGGAAATCTTTGGTGAATACTCGGGCGCCGTAGACGGACTGGAATCCGTCGCGGAATGCGGTGATCATGGTTTCGATTTTTTTCATAGAATAGGTTCTCCTTTAATTAAATTGTTTAACCGATACGGGCTTTAATCGCGGCAATCGCCACGGCGATGGCGGTGCAATCATCGGCTTTTGAGGCCGGTTGCGCGGTTTTTACCGGAGCGTCCGGAAACAGATGCGCAAAGCGGATGAAAAATGCGGCACACAGGTTCATGGTGCCAATCATTAGGGCGAGGAAGGCGAATACCACCGACATGCCCACCACCATTAAAACCAGTCCATCAAGAATAATTCCCTCTGTCATAAATATTCCTTTGTCTATTGGAATTAAAAAAATTAGCCTGCTTTGTACGTAAACAAAAGGTTCAAAGCTAGTAAAACCGGCGGAAAAATTTGCATGAAATTCTATCTCCAGTGGTATGCGCGGCTTCCATCCACCAATACCTTTCTTAAGGAACGATTGGTAGTGGAGAGCAAACTGACGTCCGGTACGGTGGTTGCGGCTCGCGAACAGACGCAAGGACGCGGTCGGCTTGAGCGCGAATGGCTCTCGTCGTCCGGCGAAAATCTTACGTTTTCAGTTCTTTTGCGGGGGAAATATAAGCCATCTCATTTGCCGTCCGCTTCCATGGCCGCCGCCGTTGCCGTGGCTGAACTGCTAGAAGCCGAAGGGTTGAAGCCATCGTTGAAGTGGCCGAATGACGTGCTGGTGAATGGTAAAAAAATTTGCGGCATTCTTTCGGAAGGAATTGCCAACGGGGTAATTATCGGCATCGGGCTGAACGTCAATATGCAGAAAACGGATCATATTGATCAGCCCGCGACTTCAATTCTGATCGAAACCAAAAAACGCGGTGACGTGGATCAACTGCTTCAAAAATTACTAAAACAGCTTTCTGTTCGGCTGGATGAATGGGCTCAAGGCGGTTTTTCCAAGGTTCGGAAAAACTGGGAGTCGAAGATTCCAAACATTGGAAAGTCCGTCACCGTGCACGACGGTGGTGCGGGCCATACCGGTGTTCTTGCCGGTTTTGGGCCGGACGGTGAGTTATTGTTACGCGATAAGTCTGGCGTGATCAGTACCATCTGGGCCGGTGATCTGTCTGTATGAGTTCTTCCTTCCAGCTTGTTTCAAACTATCAGCCGACCGGCGATCAGCCGGAGGCGATTGATACGCTGTGCCGTGGAATAGAGGCGGATCACCGGTTCCAAACATTGGAAGGCGTAACTGGTTCAGGCAAGACGTTTACGATTGCCAATGTGATCGCACGGCAGGGTCGGCCTGCGCTGGTGATTTCGCACAACAAAACGCTGGCGGCGCAGCTCTATGCGGAACTAAAAAGTTTTTTCCCGAACAACGCGGTTGAGTTTTTTATTAGCTATTATGACTACTATCAGCCCGAAGCCTACATTCCGCAGACGGACACGTTCATCGAAAAAGACGCTTCGATTAATAAAGAGATCGAACGGTTACGGCTGGCCGCCACCGACAGCCTGCTTAGTCGCGACGATGTGATTATTGTCGCCTCCGTTTCCTGCATCTACGGCCTCGGTTCGCCGGAGGATTATCGAGAAATGGTATTTTCTGCTCACCTTGGCGATGCCAGCGGGCGCGATGCGATGCTCAAAAAACTGGTGGCTATTCAGTACGAGCGCAATGATTACGAGCAACTACCCGGCACCTTCCGTGTGCGCGGTGATACGGTGGATATTTTTCCATCCTATGCGCAACACGGCATTCGTATCGCCTTTTTCGGCAACGAAATTGAAAGTATCCGGCGGATTGATTCGCTGACCGCTGCGGTCGAAGAAGATCTTGAACGGATCACGATTTCACCCGCCAAACATTTTGTGATGGCGGTGGAAAAACTGGAGCCAGCACTAGCTCGGATCAAAGCCGAGTTGGAAGAACGGGTGAAGTGGTTTGAAGACCACGACAAGCTGATCGAGGCGCAACGCATTCGTATGCGGACGATGTACGACATCGAAATGTTTAAAGAGATCGGCTATTGCGGCGGTATAGAAAATTATTCCAGGCACCTCGGGGGACGCGCGGCGGGCGACCGGCCCGCCTGTCTGATCGACTATTTTCCCAAGAATTTTCTCACGATTATCGATGAGTCGCATGTGACCCTGCCGCAAATTCGTGGCATGTTCAACGGCGACAGAGCCCGTAAAACGACACTGGTTGAACATGGGTTCCGCCTGCCATCGGCACTGGATAACCGTCCACTTGAATTCAATGAGTTTCTAAACATCACCGGCCCGATTCTTTTTACTACAGCCACGCCTGGCCCGTTCGAACTGGAACACAGTGGTAAGACGGTCGAGCAGGTGATTCGTCCGACCGGCATTATTGACCCGCCGGTCGTGGTGCGTCCGCTGAAAGGGCAGATTGATGATGTCATGGAGGAAATTCGTTCACGCGCCGAACGCGGCGAACGGACGTTGGTGACGACGCTCACGAAGCGCACAGCAGAAGACCTAACGGAATATTTGAAGAAGGTCGGTTTGCGCGTGCAGTATCTCCATTCCGAGATCGGCGCGATTGAACGCGTCGAAATTTTGCGCGGTCTGCGTATGGCGGAGTTTGACTGCCTGATCGGCATCAACCTGCTCCGCGAAGGACTCGACCTACCAGAAGTGTCGCTGGTGGCGATTCTTGATGCCGATAAGGAAGGATTCCTGCGTTCGGAAACTGCGCTGATGCAGACGGCTGGCCGCGCCGCCCGTCATATTGATGGTATGGTAATTATGTACGCCGACAAGATCACTGGATCTATGAGCCGGATGATGGAGATCACCAGTCGCCGCCGAAAGAAGCAGGCGGCCTATAATACGGAACAGGGCATCACGCCGCAGGCGATACAGAACCGGATTCAGGACAGTCTTGGACATCTCAAAAAGGATGCCGAGGAACTGGAAGAAAATATTGTGCGCGAGACCGGCGAACCCTACGACATCTACCTCACCATCCGCGAGATTGAACAGGAAATGCTGGAAGCCTCCGAAAAGCTTGAATTTGAACGCGCCGCATTATTACGCGACCAGCTTTACGAACTAAAAGAAACCTTGGAGCCGGGGCAACCTGTTCAAACGGTAAAAGTTTCATATGTCGGCCGCAAGATGAGAAAGAGGCGGAATACGTAAGGCGTAATTATAGCGTTTTAAATAATTATTTATTCAATTACGCCACCTCTTCGAGAGGGACGTCCTACACGAAAACTTGTAGGGTGAGCCTCTCCGGTATTCCGGAGGGCTTGCAGTATGGGCTACGCCTTTTCTTAAAACGCTCTAATAAACGCAACAGACTGCTATCTGCCGCAAAATCAAACTCACTCGCTGATTTCAAAACGTTGGGAATGTTTCGGAAGAAGTCTTGTTGAACCCGGGAAACTTATTTAGTTTGCTCCGCATTAATTGGAGCCGTATGAAACAAAAACTGATTTTATTTACCATTTTTATAACCACACTTTCCGCCTTTTCCGCCGAATACTTCGTGGACGCTTCGCGTCTGGATGATTCCGGCGACGGAATGAACTGGATAACAGCCAAACAAACTATTCAGGCCGCTGTCGATTTAACAACCGACGGCGATACCGTTTGGGTCACCAATGGAATCTATGCTTTGTCTGCCGAAATCTCGGTCACAAACGCTATCACCATCAGAAGCGTCAACGGCCCGGAGGTGACAATTGTTGATGGGAATCGTTCAACTCGCTGTTTCAATCTGTACGACAACAACTGCCGGGTAGTTGCCTTTACTATTCAAAATGGAAGCGTGTTTCTTGAGAACGATGGAGGCGGAATTTTCTGCCAGTCAACCAACCTGTTGTATCAGATTGCCTGATTATCAGTAATGGACTGGAAGGCATAGGCTTCGCGCCTGCTAATTACGGTGGAGGTATGAAAGGCGGTACAGCTCAGAATTGTGTATTCCGTGCAAATAAAGCGGAACATGGCGGGGGCCTGGCTGATGGGGCTGCTTTTAGCGGCCTACAACTGTACTTTTATTGGCAATTCCAGTTTTTGTGGTGGCGGGATGATTTATGGAGCGGCGTATAATTGTGTGTTCTCAGGCAACGGGGCATTGTATGTCGCTAACGACCTTTACGAATCAACAGCTAACAATTCATGCTCTTCTGAACTAACAAATGGCATAAACGGCAACATCACCAACGCGCCGCTGTTTGTGGATACGGCGAACGGCGATTTTCGGTTGCAGAGCAATTCACCGTGCATCAACTGGGGGAATAATATGGTGGTGTCGCATGCGACAGATTTGGCTGGCAATCCACGTGTTGTCGAAGGTGTGGTTGATATGGGTGCCTATGAATATCAGGGAATTGTCGGTTTAGCTGACAGCGACACTGATGGAATACTTGACGACTGGGAACGGCTGTACGGCGGCAATCAGAATCCGGAGATTACTTGTTCGAGCGGCGTGAACACGATTCTCCAAGCTTACATCGTCGGACTGAATCCGAATGATCCGCAGAATAAATTTACAACCGCGCTTTCTGATCAGGTTCTTCGGTGGAACGCGGCCTCCGGACGCGTTTATTCGGTGTACTGGTCAACCAATCTGCTCAATGGTTTCCTGCTTTTGGAAACGAACATTACATCGGGCAGTTACACCGACTTGGTTCACAGTGCCGGGCAGGGCTTTTACCGCATAGAAGTGCAGAAGCCTTAATTGTGGCGCAGACATTCCTGTCTGCGTAATTCGGGCAGACAGAAATGTCTGCCCCACTAACTAAAGTTCGGTATCAAATCTTTTCAACCAAGATGTGGCTACCGTTTGTTTCAATCACGCGGACGGCGGCACCATTTTCAACGAACTCGCCGCGGGTGATGACATTGACGCGGTCTCCATCGAAGAGTACACGGCCTGCCGGGCACAGGTTCATTTCAGCGATACCTTCTTTGCCAAGCAGGTCGGTGCGTTCGCTGGCCGTCGTAAAGCCTGCGGCTCGGTCGGTGCGCTGCTTAAGAATCATTGGACTGAAAAGCCGTGATTGCGGCAGATATTTTCCAGCAAAAAATCCAAGCACTATAGTACCGGCTAGTCCGAGCGCCAGATTGCCGATTGCGAGTTGAAGTGTGTTGTCGCTGAAGCTTGGCAAAAAGTGCCCCGGAAGTTTCCAGGTCATGGCGTTGAGTAGCGCTATCAGGATCAGTGCAATGCCGCTGATGCCGAGTATGCCGAAGCCGGGCGTCACGAATACTTCGATGAAGAGTAGGGTGAAGCCGATGATGAAGATGACGATATCTTCCATGCCAGCCAGTCCCGCGATGTGATGACCGAAGAAGAAGAGGACGAGCGCCGCTGTGCCGGTAATGCCGGGTAGTCCAAAGCCCGGTGTTTTGATTTCGATGTAGATACCACCCAGTCCTATCATTAACAAAATCGGCGCGAAAGCCGCGATGAAGCGCGCAATTTTTTCTGCGGGTGTTACTTCAAGCGTTCTGATTTCGGCATTCGGCAGTCCGGCTTTTTCTAGCATGGCGGCGACATCTTTGACGGTGCCTTCGGAAAGAATGCCTTCCGCTTCGCGGTCTGTCAGCGTGAGCAGTTCACCCGTTTTGCTTAGTACGTTGGTTCCGACTTTATATCCCAGTTCGCGCCGTACCATGGCTTCGCCGAGTTGTGGATCGTGTCCGCCTTGCTCGGCGGCGGCGCGTACCAGCGCGGCGACGGCAGAGGTCATTTTTTCTTCGACGGCCTCCGGCATTTTTTCAATGCCGCCGAACGGACTCATCAGTAGCGGTGTGGCCGCGCCGATGACGCTGCCGGGTGCCATGTAGATGTGTTTTGTAGCCAGCGCAATGATCGCTCCGGCGGAGTAGGCATCTTTTTCGACAAAGGTATAGACGGGCGCGTCAATCTGTCCGATGAGGCTGATGATTTCGCGAGCTTCTTTAACTCCGCCGCCGGGTGTATCCATGACGAAAACGACGGCATCCGCTTTTTGTTTTTTAGCTTCGGTGACTCCCCGTCGGACGACGTAGAGCAGGGCGGGCTCGATCTGTTCTTTGATCGGAATCTGATAAACGAGCGGAATTTTCTGAGGTTTGGAAATTTCGTCTGCCGTTCTTCCAATCATTGGAAAAATTAGGGTGGCGAGTAGGATGACAATAAATGGCCGATATGCTTTCATAGCGGTAATTCTATGTAGTCGCCGGATTGAAAGAAAGCAGAAAGCTATGTTACCGTTGAAAGAACAGATTGCCGCACTCGAAGCGCTGGATGTGTCGCCGACAAAAGCGGCGGATTTTGACGATTTTTGGTCCGCAACGATTAAACGTACGGAGGAAGTTCCTTTAAACGTCAAGGGCGATATAAAGGCTGACGTGAGGGATTTAACTTTTGAAGGGCTCGACGGGACTCCCATACAGGTTTGGCTACTGCTTCCGCGAGCGGCGCAGGATCGGCAGGTTCCGGTGGTGGTTCAGTGTCACGGGGCAAATCTAAGTCGCGGGAAGCCGGGGCATTTTGCAGTCTGGCTGGCGGCGGGTTACGCAGTAATTTCGCCGGACTTTCGGCTACAGCGCGGATCCACCGGATCGGTGACCTCATTTGATGGCGACGGTAAGTCCGGATGGTGGACTCTGAATCTCAACGATTTAATGAATAGTTATTTGTACATGGTTTGGACTGACTTTCTGTGCGCGGTTCGGCTGGCTCGCGAAACGCCGGAAATCGATTCTCAGCGCATCGCCGTGTCTGGACATAGTCAGGGCGGCGGGATGGCGTTGGGGTTGGCGGCGCTCGATCAGTCCATTGCGCTTTGTATGGCGGATGTCCCGAGCAGTTGCTGGATGGAACGTCGTATTGCGGTTCGCAGTGGTGGCGGAGCCGGAATTGCTGATTATTTAGCCGCATTTCCGGAGCGGGTGGAAACGGTTCGCCGCAATCTTTCATATTTTGACAATATCAACCTTACACCACAGATTTCCTGTCCAGTGTTGGTTTCTGTTGGAATGCAGGACACTATTTGTCCGCCGGAATGCACGTATGCCGCCTACAATAAAATCCGGTCGGCTAAAGAAATGGCGATTTATCCGCAGGCCGGGCATGAAGGTGGCGGTGCAGAGCATCAGTTGCGTAAGTTGGAGTTTATGAAGAGACATTTTCAGAAGGAGAAATAATGGAAAACTGGTACCTTTATATTTTTGCAGGAATTGCGGCGGGCGTCATTAGCTCGATGTTCGGTGTCGGCGGAGGAATCCTGATGGTTCCAATTCTGGTGCTTGGATTCAGCTTCGGGCAAAAAAGCGCGCAG
>JBBQSL010000090.1:0-12909 GCA_038213895.1 Kiritimatiellales bacterium
TCTTCCGGCGGCGACAGTGATGAGGGCGGCAAGAAGGGGATGGTTTATGAGTGCGCCGATGTGCCGGACAACACCTACCAGGACGGCAAAGTCGCTGAACTGGCCGTCAAGACCCTGCAGGAAATCAGCAAGAAGTCCGAACCGTTCTTCCTAGCGGTTGGTTTCATCAAGCCGCATCTCCCGTGGGTATCGCCCAAAAAATACTGGGATCTGTATGATGAGTCGAAAATCAAACTCGCGCCTAATCCGTTTTATCCCAAGGATGCGCCTTCCTATGCCATCCGCAAGTATGATGGAGAAATTTATGCCTATGGCGGGATGGTGGCCAAAGGGCAGGAACCGTCCGATGAACTGGCGCGCAAACTCAAGCACGCCTATTTTGCTGCGGTCAGTTACACCGATGCGCAAGTCGGTATGCTATTGGCGGAACTTGACCGACTCGGTTTGCGCGAAAATACCATTGTCATTCTTTGGGGCGACCACGGCTGGAAGCTCGGCGAGCACAAGGAGTGGGGTAAGCATAGCAACGTAGAAAATGATGTGAATGCACCGCTGATCCTTTCCGTGCCGGGCATGAAGAGTGCCGGAGCCCATACTGCCGCGCTGGTGGAGTTTGTAGATATTTATCCAACGTTGTCCGAGTTGGCTGGGTTGCCGCTGCCGGGCCATCTGGAAGGTACGAGTTTTAAACCGCTGCTCAATGATCCAGGCCGCCCTTGGAAGACGGCGGCGTTCAGTCAGTATCCGCGCAAGGAGAATGGCGGACTGATGGGCTATTCGATGCGTACCGAACGTTATCGATTCACCGTCTGGGTAAGTGATACGGATCACTCGAAGGTGGACGCGGTCGAGCTCTTCGATCATCAGACCGACCCGCAGGAAAACGCCAACATCGCCAAGGGAAATCCCGAGTTGGTTCAACAGTTGATGGAACAGTGGAAAAAAGGCTGGCAGGGTGCTAAGCCGCCGGTTACGACCCCCGCTACGCCGAAGTAACCGATTTGATTCATAATCTTGATCAGAGTAATTAAACAATCTAGTTTTAAAAATTCACAACCATCTGATGATAAATAACATAACATTAATTAAAACTAATTAATAATTATAAATTAATTCTAGGGGTTAAGGCTGTATACTCATGTTATATGTGGGTGAAGGCGAAGGCCCTACTTAGGATCTGAAGCTTAGTTTTCTGGGTTAAGATCAACGGCTAAAAACAAGGAACATGGAGATGAGAAGTAAAATTAAATCAATTGGGGCTGTGCTTTTAGCGGCTGTTTCGAGTTATGCCACAACGTATATCAACGAGGATTTCGAGAGCGGAACGAATGGCGCGAATCCAGTCTGTAGTTCTATTCTCCCAGTTATCGGTGTTGGTATCAGTCATGTTTGGGTGGTTAGCAGCACTCCGATCGGAACCGGTATGTTCCGGCCGTGATTGGTTCTTCCATGCCTGTCGCCATAGGGACCCGGTACGCAGTGAGTTTTTTTGTGAACGATACGACCAATACAGTCACCTACACCGATCCTAACGGTGCCGGAGGAAACACGCTGGCAGCGGACTCCGTTGTCTATTGGATGAACGGTACGAATTACGGTGGCGGACTGTTGCAAGGCGGAGGAACCAACGGCAGTATCAGCGGCGGTACAAGCGGTCTGGCTCTGGTCGGGTTCGGATCGACCACGGCGGCGACCGGGCTCCAATACGCTTTCGACGATATAAAGGTTTCTCAAATTTTGCAGGAGTTCGCACTGACGACCAGTGTGGGGGCTAACGGTGCCATTTCGCCGGCGAGCATCAATGTACTGGCTGGCGGTAGCGCGAATTTCGTTATCACGGCGAGTAATTACTACCGGATCGCTACGCTCACTAATGGGACGGGGGTGACTGGGCTGTCTTTTGATAACAGCAGTACGGCCACTAACTTCACCTGGAGCAATGTGCAGGCGGCGGGAGTGTTGGCCGCGACCTTTACGAATCAGGTGGCTAACGATCCGGCCAGTACGCCATACTCGTGGCTGGCGCAATACGGACTCACCAATTACAACACGGATGCCGTTGCCGACCAGGACTCTGACGGTCTGAAAGCCTGGCAGGAATACCTTGCCGATACCAATCCCACCAACGCCGCTTCGCGTCTCGCCTTCACAGGGCTTAATTTCGTCAGCAACGATGTTCAGATCCGTTGGATCGGTGGCTCTGCAGCATGGCAATCCGTTGAGTGTTGCAACAGTCTTACGAATACAAATGGATGGCACGCCATATACACCAATACGCCGCCGACAGCGATCACCAACACCCTGCTCGACACGACTGCCCGTGCCGCGACCAACCGCTTCTACCGTCTCAAGGCATGGAGATAAGATGAATAAACGTTGCATAATGATGGCCGCAACAGTGGGGTTGGCTATGGTAATCGGTGCCGCGCCGAAAAGCAGCGTTTGGGCTTTTCAGTGCGCGGAAGGGCGGATGATCCGTCAGCCGGACGCGTTGGGCAACCGCGTGCTCGACTATTCCGGCGTCGGTTACAAAGGCGGCACGGTGCCGATTCCGGTTGTGGCCGTTAAAACCAATATCTCGCCGGTTGCCAACGATAATGGCCCGAATATTCAGACCGCCATCGATTACGTGGCGACGCTGCCGCTGGTGAACGGCTTCCGCGGCGCGGTATTCCTGAATGCCGGTGAATATCCCATCTCCAATTCCATCACCATTACTGCCAGCGGTATTATCCTGCGCGGGGCGGGTGCCAGCACGAACGGTTCGGGAACTGTCCTGCGCGCCGCAGGGGCTCGACCCGACGCCAGTGACGCAAACCCCGTCGCGCTCATCAATATTTCCGGAACGGATAATGATGCTGTTAGCGGAACAGCCCGTAGCATCACGAATACCTATGTCCCCGTCGGCGCGCTCAGTTTTAACGTGAACAACACCGGCGGTCTAATGGTCGACGGTCGGGTTTTGATCACTCGCGCCAGTCCGACGAATTGGATTACAGATATCGGCATGGATCAAGTGGATCCCGCGTGGATTGCAGGCAAGTTTGACGTTAAAAGCGAGCGGTTTATCACGCGCATAGAAGGCACCCTCATTATGATCGACGCGCCGCTGACCTGTGCGATTGAGTCGAAATACGGGGGTGCCACGATCCAGCCCTTTTCATGGCCCGGCCGCATCAGCAACGTCGGCATCGAGGATATCTTTGGCGTGTCCGATTTTGATTCCGCAGTCACATCTACGGTGGGCAGCACCCCAGTCTATTATGCCGACGAACTCCATGCCTGGATATTCATCAAATCCACTTCAGTGGAAGACGCCTGGGTGCGGCGAGTAACGGTGAAATCCTTTGCCTACTCTTGCGTCACTATGGGTTTGGGCACACGCAGCATGACCGTTTGTGACAGCACCTCACTGGATCCGGTGTCCGTTATCACCGGCAGCCGACGTTATGCGTTCAGTCTGCAGGACGCCCAGAACTGCCTCGTGCAAAATTGTTACACTCTCAAAGACCGGCATCAGTTTGTCACTGACTCGCTCGACACCGGACCGAACGTATTCGTGGACGGTTTGAGCAATACGGCTTACAGCGATGCCGGCCCGCATTTCCGTTGGAGCACGGGGGCGATCTGGGACAACATTACTGTCAACGGAAACAATCTTGATGTACAGAACCGGGGTAACATGGGAACCTCTCATGGCTGGGCCGGTGCTAACGAAGTGATATGGAACTCTAAGGCCAGCGGATTCATCGTTCAAAATCCGCCCACTGCGCGTAACTGGCTGATCGGCAGTACCGGTACAATCCAAATCGGGACGGCCGCCATTCCTTATCCCGCATCACCGGGAACCTACGATTCTCACGGCACCAACGTTTTTCCTAACAGTCTTTACTATGCGCAATTGCAGGATCGGCTTGCCACGCCAAACCGGGAAGTCCGCGAATACTGGCTGGGTGTGATTGATGGTTTTACTAACAGTATTTCCCGTGACGTAGTGACTCTGGATAGCACATGGAGCAACGCCGTGCAATTTGCGGCCGCGGGTCAGCAGCTCGATCCATTCAACGTCGTGACCAACAATCACTGGATCCCGTTCACGTTCAATTATTCGCTCACCGCCACTGACCGGGTGGTCGCGGCCACACTTTCGCTCTCGCTGCGTGCGGTTAACTCCGCCACGAACGATGTGGTTTATCTGGGCAGTACTAACAACAGTCTCGCTTTTTCCAGTCTCGGCTGGCTACCCGTTGGCACGGGAACCAACACCACGGTCCGTGTGCTGGATCTGGGAGGCCAATTGAATTTACTGACCAACGGCCAGCTTAACGTTGCCGTGCAGGGCGATGCGGGTATTGACTGGGCGATGCTCGAACTTCAGGTCGCGCCGGTCCAGGCGAACTGTACCAATTCCATCCTGCCCGAAGCCGACGCATATGTCCGTGGCGGCACCTCCCGGACGAACAACTACGGCACTGACACCACGTTTGCGCTCAAAACATCCACATCCACCAACGACCAGCGGCAGGCCTACCTGCGCTGGGATCTTACGGGCTACGCCACCAATATTCTGCAGGCGCGTATCCGGTTGACGCCAACCGGCGTTGGTACCAACGGATATGAGAACGCCGTCGCGCTTGCCGCCAACAGCAATTGGAGTGAAAGCACGATTAACTGGGCTAACCAGCCCGGCGGTGGCAAACGGTTCGCCACCTGGACTCCCGCTGCGAATGTGCCGGTCGAGTTCGTGGTTACGCCGCAGGTTCAGGCGGCAATCGCGGACAACGGAAAGCTGTCGCTCGAACTGTTTTCGCTGAGCAATGATGGCGGATCGGGCAATTCCAACTATGCTTCAAGGGAGAACTCTAATGCCGCATACCGCCCGCAATTACTGCTCCTTTATTCCAACAACGCGCCCGTTGCCGAGTTTTCCGGTGCACCAACCAACGGCGGCGCTCCGCTGACCGTGACATTCACCGACGCCTCAACTGGTATCATTACCAACCGGTTTTGGAGTTTCGGTGATGGCACGACAGCGAATGTTACGGCAACAAACCTGACGCACACCTATAGTTTTCCCGGCACCAATACGGTTAGTTTAATGGTCAGCGATGCCAGTGGTTCGAGTACCAACATTCAGTCCAATTTTATCGTCGCCACCTCTGTGGGTACGGTTGGTGACGGTGTCCCAAACTGGTGGCGTGCTCAATACTTCGGTGGCGACGGTACGACGACCAACGATTCCTCCTGCGCGACTTCCGACTCCGACAAAGACGGTCTCAGTAACCTTGCCGAATACCTTGCCGACACCAATCCCACCAACGCCGCTTCGTGCCTTGCCATCATCGGCATTAGTATCTTCAGCAACACTGTGCGCCTTCTATGGATCGGCGGCTCCAACTCCTGGCAATCCGTCCAGCGCAGCAACAGCCTCACGGACACGAACGGCTGGGGCGACATCTACACCAATATGCCGCTGACGCCAGTTACCAACTCATGGCTGGACAATGCCGCTACCGACAACAGCTTCTACCGTATCAAGGCGTGGCGCTAGCCGGATAGGTGCGCCTGCGATGGTTTTTAATCCATGCAGCCTGAATAATTATGAAATTCATGCTTTGTGCTTGATAAGCGGATTTTATTTAATATCTTAATAATTATGAATTTACTGGCGGGTGTTATGAATGGGTTTTGTAAAGCTTGGTTTTGCAGGCCGCGCATGAGGGGCAGAAAATGAGTAGGCTGGCCGGAATCGTTTTATATGGTTTTTTAGGCTTATCCGGTGTTTACGCCGGATTGCTAAACGAGTGGACTTTCGAAACAGTCCCTTCGGGGCAACCCTTGTCTGCGGCAACCAACTCGGCAATAAGCAACCCTTCTTTGGCTCATTTCGGGGCTGGATTTGGGACTACAGTTTATACGACCAACCGTGTCTTGACTTGTGTCGGCCAGGATTCCGGTTCAGTCGGCGTCTGGACCAACGGAGCTCTTCTGGATGCCGCCCTACCAAGCACTTCCTCCGGAGTTTATTATTTGCGCTATGATTTGGCCTATTCGCTGACCAACAGTCTGAATAACAGCGGGACTCTGCTGGGGGTTTATTTCACCGACAGCACCACCAATAAGGTTGCTGGGTTGATGCTGGGCTATGATAAAGGAAATCTGGTATCCGCCGCGCCCACCAATCGTCCGTTGACTTCGATTACGAACGGCCTGCCTCTGAGCGGAACGCTAACCGCGATTGCTGAAGTGAATCTCAGCAATCATACAGCAAAGGTTTGGTACAGCCTGACGGGTTCAAGTGCGTTTAATACGAATACCCCAGCTTACACAAGGATCATCACATTCAATTCCATCGCAAATCTGCGATTTCATGCTACTGGCGATTTCCGCCCAGTCGGGTCGACGGATTCTGCCAGTGTGGATAATGTCCGCATGGCCTCTACCTGGGAGGATATTGTCCGCCCGGCACCTAACTTCACCGCGGGGCCGATCATTGAAGTCGTCAGCATCACGGTGACAAACCCGAGCGGAACCGCCGGAACCGACATCGGCGAAACCAACACCGTCGCGGTCGTGATTCGAAATCTGAACGCCCCCGCTAACAATGTAATGTCGGCGTTAAGCACGGCATCCAATCCCGAATATTTCACCATTCAAACGGACAATATACCGATTGTGCTGGAATACGGCCAATATGTAACGAACACCTTTTTTCTCACAGCCAAAACCAATGCGCTGAGTGGACTCTATACCTTTAATGTCTCTGTAGCTGCTGACGGCAGCGTACAAACCAATACGACGTTCGGGCTGACTGTGGGCTCAAGTATTAGCTATCTGGCCAACAGTATTACTGAATTCACCAACCTGTTCGGCGGGTTTGCCAACGGCCGGTACGAGCCTGGTGAAGCAATTAATATTACGGTCTACAGCACAAATGACGGAGCTAATGCCGTCAGTAATATCATCAATTCGCTCTCAGCCGATTCCGCGTATTTTACGATTTCAAACCTGACTTCGACGGGTTATGCGAACATGGCCGTCGGCCGTGCGACATCTACGGTTTACCGGGTGGTCATTAATGCCGCAACGCCGCAAGGCACGAATTGGTTCAGTGTGACTAACCGGGCTGGAGCGAAGGTGTGGACGGATTCATTTCCAGTAACGATATTCCAGCAGGGGCTACCCGCCGTATCGCCAGCCTCGATTTCAATGAATATGCTGCCGGGCGCTGCCGCCACGAATACACAGATTGTAGTGACCAACTCGGGTAACGCCGCGCTCACTTTCACGATGACCGACAACGGCTCATGGAGACCGTTTTATGCGGTGACGCTCGGCACCCGTGGCAGTCTCGATTTCGTGGCGGCGAACACCGTGATTGCACTCAAGGATTCTAATACCAATAGCATTAATATCGAAGCGGCCAACGCGGGCGTCAGTTCAGCGACGAACATCGGATTTAGCTTCCCGTTCTACGGCACAACATACAGCAACTTTTATGTTACGGCTGACGGATACATCGGCCTGAGTAACACGACCAACGTTCCGTGGATAAGCGCGGATCGCATCCCGTACCCAACCACGAACGGCGCAGCACTAATCGCCCCGTTCTGGGGAACGCTGAATTCACCTGCGGGTAGTATTAAAACGATTCGCAAGGATGCCTATCTGGTGATTTCCTACACTGGGGTTTCAAAGGAGTCGGGAGCCGTCAACCTTCAGTTTCAGGTGGCGCTGTTCACCAACGGGTGCATTGATTTACGCTATAATAATATTACCGGAATTACGAATAGTTATGGCCTCACCAATGTCACGATCGGTATTCAGGGCAGTACGACCGATTATACCAATCTTACGGTAGCCCCCGTAAACGGAACATCGATTCGGTTGGTGCCTCAGCAGGATCAGTGGGTCGCTTATACCCCGAGCCAGAATGTAACGGTCAATCCGCTGGGGTCGCAGGTGATTACTTTCAGGGCTGATGCGTCTGGACGAATGGCCGGTTCAGGAACCAATTTCAATGCGTGGTTTAGCTGGAGTACCGGCGGTTCGAATGTCGTCGCGGTGTCTGCAAATATTCTTGCCGCCACGCCGGGTTACAGTGCGGTCTCCAGCCTTTCTTTCACGGGATCGTCCGAGCAGGTGACTTCGGTACCGTTTATCATCACTAACAGCGGAACCGGCCCGCTGAACTTCACGATCAGCAATAGCATCTCATCCTCAGCGGGCTATATCAACAACACCAATTCGGCATACAGCTGGATCGATATTTCCGCGACCGGATCAAACATCGTCTTGATCGACCCCAGCTCAAGCCCATATATCACGGCGGAGGACGAAGGATTCAGTGCGATGATTCCGCTCAAGTTTACTTTCCCATTCTACGGCGGGAGCTACACGCAGTTTTCTGTGAGCGTCAATGGAGCGCTGCGGTTGGACACTACGGGTCGGGTGGTTGCATTGGGACGTCTGGACTCCCCCAACAGTCTAATGCCGGTGCAGATGATTGCACCGTACTGGGGCGATCTCGTGAAGGATGAGAATGCCACGATTAAATATCTTTCTACTTCAGAGCAACTGGTGATCACCTGGGAAAATATACGGCAGTACGGAATAGGCTGCGGATCTAATCTGACCTTTCAGGCGATTCTCAAACCCTCTGGCGACATCACCTTCCAGTACAAGAAACTGGAAGGCCGCGGGTGGCCGAATACCACGATCGGCCTGCGCGACACCTCCGCCCGTATCCGTCAGGCGGATATTCGTCAGTCGGGTGACTGGAGTGTGAGTACCTCTTCAGTTTCCGGGTCGGTCTATACGCAGTACGTTGATGCGGTTAGTAGCCGTGCCGTGCAGTTCCCGCCGGCACAGATTCAAGTGATCGGCTACACACCGAGCAGCGGCAGTATTTCAGCAGCCAGCAACGCCGTCATCATCATCACTGGTGACGCATCCAATCAGTCGGCCGGAACCAACTCGGTTGTTACCAACGTCACGCTGACGATCAGTCATAATGCTTCCGGCGGTCCGGCTTCTCTGTCCGTCACGTTCACTGCGACCAATAGTCAGGAGTCCGCTTTTGTGAGGGCGGCGGCCAGCGAGGTGTTTATGACCGATGAACAGAAGACGTTTGGAACGGCGGCCTTCACGCCGGTGATCAGACACGATCCGGCGATAGGAACACTGCTTTCCTGGACACCTCCGGAAGACGGGGCTCAGCGCACCTACATAATTTATTGTACCAGCGACTTGACGATCCCTTTCGATCAATGGACTGAAATAGCCACTGTTACAAGAGGAACTAGCTATCTGGACACCAATGAAATCCGTCTTGCCGAACCGGTGATCTATTATCGGGTGAGCGTGGCGGTGCCGTAGGAAAAATTTAAGCCAGCTCTGGGGACGGGCGGCAGAATGGATAAGAATGGGTGTGCCGACTGAGGGACAGCGGACGAGGGATTCATAACGCAAGAAGGAGTAGAGCATGAAGAAGAGAATTGTTTGGCTTACAGCCGTCGCAATGGCGTTCGGACTGTACACTTCAGCAAAAACCGTGATCACGGCGCCGACGGGGTTGCCAGATGAAAGTGATGTTGTGCTGGAATCGGCCGTTAATGCGGTTAAAGCGGTTCCGGCGGATACGGTTAAAGCCATCGGCGGCGCGATTTACTTTGCCGGCGATGAATTGCGCAATACCGCGCATGGTGTGAAGGCGACCTTTGAAGGTGCTACGCCGCCCGAAACAGCCCGGCAGGAAATGTTTGGTGAAGTGGCCGGGGCTTGGGGCGCGCCGGATGAGATCGTGCTTCGCTCCTATAAGATAACACCTGCGGTGGTCAAGGAAATGGCTCCTGGTGAATATGCTCCCGGCGCGGTCATTGACGTGAAGTCCTTCTTTAGCGGCGTGGATTTTTCGGCCGATACCGGAGCTTATCTGTGGCCTGACAGCAACCGGCTGATGGTACGCAATACGAGACAGAAGCTGTTGCAGATTGAAACCGCGCTATCGCAGTACCACCGTGCAGAAAATGATTACAGACAGGTTGAAATCAAAGCCAAATTTATTGAAGTCAGTCAGAGTACGCTCAATCAGCTCGGATTTAACTGGCGCATTGAAGATGCAGGACCTAACGGCGTGAATCTTTTGGACCACTGGTCGCTGAACAGCAATCAAAATAAAAATAATCCACAAAACGGCACGGCTTTTGAAAACGGCTTACGTACGGCGGCTGGAGCATTCGGCGCGGGAACTCCGGTCGCTGGCTCGATGGTATTGACCAAGAGCGGCTGGATGCCGATAAAACTCGCTATCAATGCGCTGGAGCAATCTGGCGATTCTGATGTGCTCTCGTCTCCCAGCCTAACCACACTGAACGGTAAGTCGGCTGAAATATGGGTGGGTGAAGACCGAATGGTACCGAAGTCGTTCGATGTCAAAGCAGAAGAAATCAATATCCATATCGAGCACACACACTGGAGTTCCGAACTGATAGGAGTTTATTTAAACGTTATCCCGGAGATTGAGAAAGACGACATGATCCGTCTCAAGCTGAATCCGAAAATCGTCGACCTGCTTGGGTACGACACCTACAAGGTTAGCCCCGTGGCCTCCATGCTGGCCATTAACGGTGGTACGCTCATACAATCAACGGTTGAGGGAAGGTTTCCCATCACGAAATGGACTGAAAACGGACTTTCTGCGGTTTGGCAGCAGATGTCGGACTCCCTTTCTTCGGTCTACGGGCCAAATGCCGATCCGAATGATCCGAAGAACTGGGGGTCAACAGCGGCGACGGCCAACACCGGGTATGCTAACATATTCCGTAAGACGGATCATGAAACGTTCGGCACGCCGCTGAAGGCCGTGAACGGGCAGTTGCCCTATTTCCGCATTCGCGAAATTAAGACACAGGCGGTGGTGGCAGATGGAAATACCGTTGGGCTGGGAGGTCTGATTTATGACCGGCTCGAAACTTACAAGGACAAAGTTCCGGTGCTTGGCAGCATACCGTTGTTCGGACGGCTGTTCCGCTCTGAAGGCGAGCGTAGCATAAAACGCAATCTCATGATTTTTGTGTCGGCCAGTCAGGTTGATAACAATGGTCAGCGCAAATCAGACGTAGCCCTCAACAAGTGATTCATTTAGGCAAGGAGAACAACACATGAGAACAATAATTCAAATTTTGATAATCTGCGGACTGACAATCAGCATGGCATACAGTCAGCAGAAAACAGGCACTGTGCAGTCGAACATGGCTGAGCTGAGCGCCCAACAAGAGAAGCCTGTTGCGGTTGCGCCTGCACCGGCGGAAATAGCTGTCGAGCCGGTGGCTGAAAAGCCGACAGAGATCGTTGATGTGCCAGCGGTCATGGAGAAGAGTCGGGAACAGTTTGTGGCTGGTGACCGTGACAGCGCGGAAGCCGGCTTTAACACGGTGCTGGCGGCAGACCCTAAAAATAAAACCGTAGCGCTCTATCTGCAGCAGATTGTCAAAACGCGCCATCTAAAGACTGAAGAGTCGGCCGTGGCCACGGTTGAAGCATCCTGGGGCGACATGGAGATGCGCTACTACCCGCTTGAAGGGAAAGTTTTAGAGAATATGGGGCTGGCTACCGTGCAGGAAGCGGCACATATCGAAAACAAGTTTCCATTTGTGACGTTTCCTGAAGGCAGCTCGGCGATTTATCGGCCCGGATTAAAAAAACTTTTTGTACGGAACACGACCGCAAATCTGCAGATGGTCGAAAGTATTCTGGCGAATCTCAGGCTGGCTGAACAGCAAGCCTCGGCCGAGCAGGTCGAAATTGAAACCCGGTTTGTGGAGTTTAATGAAGGTGCTCTCGAAGAACTCGGCTTCAACTGGTCCGATGCCACTGCGGGCAGTATCTATAAGCTGGCTGGTAACAATTGGAAAATTGGTGATGCAAATAATTTAACGGATAAACAAAATCTTTTTTCCGACTCGTTGCGTAGCGTACCGTTCGATCAGACGGGGGCCTTAGGTCAGGGTGAAATTCGCGCAAATGGCGAATGGCGCGCCAACCGGATTGAAGATATGTTTAATGCACAAGCTGGCACGCTTGGACTGAAGGGTCAGATCGCCGGCAATCCGGTTGAACTGCTGATTCGCGCTCTGGATCAAACCGCCGGGGTGGATGTTCTTTCGGCTCCGAGCATTGTCACGCTCAGTGGGCAGTCGGCCACGATTACGGTGGGCGAGCGGCACTTTTATCCGGATACCTATGAGGCCGGAGTGGCTGTGGGAGCTGTGGTACATGTGAAATATGTAGATTTCAAAGAGAAAATTCTTGGCGTTGAAATGCAAGTGACGCCGAACATCAAAGGCGAGGATATACAGATGAAAATCAATCCGAAGATCACCGAACTTCTCGGTTGGCAACAGTTTGAGATTTCGCCGGCGGACACCTCCTACACCTACTATCAATATCGCATCGGACAGCAATTCGAGCATGAAGCGGTTGTTGCGCAACTACCGTTGTTTAATCGCCGCGAATTAAAAACTGAGATATCTGTTGCCAGCGGATCAACCATTGGAATGGGCGGACTGGTTGGAGAAAAGAAGGAAGCCTTTAAAGATCAGGTTCCGGTGCTTGGGAGCATCCCGCTAATCGGCCGACTATTTCGCTCCGAAGGAGAGCGTAGTGTTAAGCGTAATCTGATGATCTTTGTAACAGCCACCAAAGTGGCACCGAGCGGAAGAATGATTACGGAACGCTCTTATGAAAAATAATTTGCCTCTTCAGCAGAATCTGTGGGTTGATTTCGGCTCAGGAAGCCCACCCATTGTATGAAACAGGGCGATTTTCAGCACTTCATAGCTCCGAAAACCGAAGGCTTTTCTCGTTACCAAATTCACTTTGCGGTTTAAACCCTCCACCACGCCGGAC
>JBBQSL010000091.1:0-12812 GCA_038213895.1 Kiritimatiellales bacterium
GCACCGACGTCAAGCAATCCCGCATGAACACATCCGCCGTGGTTGAGTCATACAAAGCACTTGGAAACGTCGAGCGTGCGTTCCGTAACCTTAAAACCGTGCAACTTGAAATGCGCCCTGTTTATCACAAAACGGATGAGCACATTCGAGCGCATATTTTTCTATGCACCCTCGCTTATTACGTTCAATGACATATGATGCAAAAGCTTAAACCACTTTTCGAAACGGACGGCCAAGGGGCCGATCGTCGGCGGACATTTTCAGGAATAATCAATCGTCTTAAACAGCTCTGTGAACATGAGATCAGCAGCGCCGGAATCACCTACCGGCAATCAACAATACCCGACAAGGAACAACGCGAAATACTGGAACTTCTGGAAACATAGCCACCCGCGTGAAGTTAATTTTATTCACAAGTGGTTGTGAATAAACCTGATAGGTCGTTAGCGGCAAAGTAATGTCCGTACATAGACTATTTCCTGAACACGGATGCCGATCATCAGCAGTCGATGAAAACCTTTATGACCTTTTTCACGGAGGATAATTGTTGGTTTGAGTCGCTCAGCTACGGCGATGAAACGATTGCCTTTTTGATCTATCTTTTTTCCGTAGCCGATCGGCAGTATCCGGACTTGAAATTGCTCGAAAAATATCCGGTGCATTTTCAATGCCGTCCATGTGCTGCCGCGCTATCAATTTCCCAATGGCGAGTTTGTTCGTTTTGGGGATTCACACCGGCGGTTGGAGGAAGATGTATATTCCTATGAAATGATGAATCGATTGGCGACTGAGCATAACCGGACGGATGCGCAACGGCGGGCGGCAGGTGCCATTCTTCGTCTGATTGATGAGGGAAAGTATGATCGATCCAAGTACGAACGGCAGACTTATGTTTATACTCGACCTTTGAAGTGGCTTTGGTTTGAGCCAGAACTAAACGGGGAAATGATCCCCGTGGTTTTTCCTCGTACTGATTCACTGGCACACGCCGGGCTGATTTTGCAACGCAATGCGGAAGATGCTGAGAACGGGATGATGTGCTGGCAGGGCGGCGCACACCATGTACACGCTCACGCGACGGGAATGAATATGGAGTTGTACGGGCTTGGCAACGTGGTGGGTGCCGAGGGCGGGCGGTCGGTTTACGGCAGTGAAATTCATACTCAATATTATATTCTTTATGCGGCGCACAATACGGTGATTGTGAATAATGCGTCTCGTGGATCGGGCGGGTTGGCCGAGTTGGGGCAGGATACCGTTCAGGTCGTTTCTGCGGAGCCGGCACCGCGCACGTCTGCCGTTTCCCCAGAGTGCTCGTTTGCCACCACAGTTTTTACGAATCTATATGGAGCCGACGTGAAAAAAGCGGAGCAACAACGGACGATGGCGCTGATTCGAACGACACCGACGACCGGTTAATATGTGGACATCTATCGTTCGCGCACCGATGGGGCGGAGCAGTTCCACGATTACCTCTATCATAATATCGGCGATGTCATGCAACTGACAGGGGATTTTGATAGGAACCCTGCGCCTGAATGGTATGGCTCTGATATTGGCGATGAGTATCGCCAGCCTGGAACCCGCTGGTTCAACGAGCAATACAGTACGGGACTTACAACCAACACGGTCAAGGCCACCTGGCTCATGACGCTCAATAACGGCCCGGCTCGTACTCGCGTCTGGTTTCCTGCCGGAATTGAACGAGAGTATGCCTCGTTTTTGGCGCCGCCGACACTGGAGACCCCCAAGCCGTACGATCACGCGGAAACGCCAGTTGCAGTGGTCCGGCGGTATGGCGAGGCTTGGGATCATCCCTTTGAGGCAGTTTATCAGGTGTACCGAGCGGCAGAAGGCGCTTCGGTACAGGAGGTTCGCCGTTTGACAACGCCAGACGGGATCTCTGTGTTGCAGGTGCAAAGCGAAACGCCAGCAGGTATAGAGGTGCAAACAATTTTCGCTGCCGACCGTGTGGGTGCGCAGTTCGCAAGCCGTGAGTTCTCGTTTAAATGCCGCTTTGCAGTTTTCAGCGAAGTGAACGGTGCGCTGGAATATATTTATCTAGGCGATGCGGCATCCGCTTCGTTTAAAGGCTGGTCAGTATCATTCGCAGATGGCCTTGCCGGAGCGGCAGACATCCGTTTTATCAATGGAGTTCCCTCTGTGAGCTCCAGCTGGAAAGTAATGGTTACAAAGGAGAAGTGAGATGAAAAAATGTATCGCAACCGGATTGTTGGTGTTGATGGGCGGCGTGGGTTTTGCAGAGACGTATTATCTGCAGGCCGATATGACAACCGATAAAGAAAGCAATAGTCCATTGATTAAAGAGATGTGGTTTTCGAAGCCTTCTGGCGGTGGAGAACATCCCGAAAAAATGACTGGGAATACTTTTGTCGTAAACGGCAAAGCTTGGCGCACGCCCAATTCTACTGGGACTTCAAAATTCCCCGGAACAATTCTGGTTGATCATATAGGAGCCGGAGTCGGAGAACTGATGGGTGTTGCGTGGCAACCATCAGTTCTTAAATTTGAAAGCCCGTCTGTAATACGGTTGCGTCGACCAGCCGTGACGCTCCAGCCCGGAGTCCTCAGTATTACCGGCAAGGGGGCGGCGGAATTCCGAGCACATTCTGACGGTTCGATCACGCTGATGATTGAACCGGAAAAGCTGGAGGGTGATGGACGGCTTGTATTTGGTAAATACAAGGCAACAGATACGAAAGGCGTCTGGAGTTTGAAGGTCGTCGACTCAGCCGGGTTTTCCGGTGAGGTCGTTTTGGATTACGGAATGTTAACCATCGAGGATCCGCTGAACCTTCCGACCGCAACATTCTCTTTCAGTGCAAAAAATGAAGCCGTGCTAGTTGTTGATGAAGTGACGCTGACGGTGAAGAGCATGACCGTTGACGGGAAGGCGGTTTCCGCCGGAATCTACACAGCCAAAGAGCTGTCTGAAATCCTCGGCGAACGCTGCATCAAAGGCTCCGGGAAAATAACAATTCTGCAATAAAAGAGACTCCGCATCGGAATGCGGAGCCGCAGCGTGTTTCCAAGGGTTGGAACGTTACGGTGCGAACAGTGTTTCGCCAGGGTTCCAGCGTCCGCGCACGGTGACGTAGCGGGGCGATTCGGGCGCACCGAACTGGTTGTGATAGATGCTGTCGATCAGCATCTCCATCGCTAGTTTCCCGCAAGCGGCTGAGTTTTCGATGATTCCGCTGAAGCGTTTGTTTTCCTGAGCGGTTCCCAGCGTGACCAGTCCGACATCGCTAGGGATCTTGAGTGACATTTGATTGAGCCATTCAATGACGTTTTCAGTATGGACACAGACGATGACCTCCGGCTTTTCTTTTTCAAACCAGAGTTTGAATTTATCCGCACTGGGAGCCAGATCGAGCCAGGGCGAAAGGCGTTTGCGAGGAGGCAACCCACGTTGATAAATCAGGTAAGCAGCCAGCCACCGATTATGGTTTTTATACGGGTAGGGGATATCCATGACGAATCCGATGCGCAGGAAGCCGTTGTCGATAAGTGTTCCCAAAACTTTTTCCATATTCCCATAATGATCGGCCTTCACGCGATCGATGCCCGGAGCGATGTCAAAGATTCCATAACTGACGGCAGCCAGATGTTGCCACTCATGGTTCAGTTTTTCACGATGACATCCGGTTGGGAGCAGAACCGCACCCTGAATGCCACGGTTATAAAGAATGTCGTTCAGCCGTTTTGCGGTCATGGATTTGTCGCCGATCCAGAACTGTTCAATCCGCATACCGAGACTTTGCGCGACGTCTGAGCATCCCTCATGAAACTCGATTGCATTATACATCTCCTTCCATCCATCGGACGTGTCGGATGAGGTGATGAAGGCAACCGTTGGCGGGTTGGTGGGCAGTTTGCCCTGTCGTCTGGCGCTCATCAGGGCAGAGATATACGGATTAACCCGATACCCCATCGATTCGGCTGTCTTTTTAACTTGAGTTTTGGTTTTTTCTGAGATCTTTGGGGAATCTCTTAATGCCAGCGAGACCGTGGAAGGGTGGATGCCCAGTTTTTCAGCCACTTCAATAATGGTGATTTTCAAGTAAGTCTCCATTTTCAGTTCAACTATGTGAATTCAAATCGTATTGGCCGGAATGTGAATGCTCAATATAAAAGAAGAAGTTTTTATAATAAAAGATCAGCAGTTGAATTTTATACAATCGTATCGGTTGGAATTTTAAAATTCGAAAAGAGGTCTATGTCGGGTTGTGATAAATGTGTTTGGATATCCAGAATGATGAGGAGTAGATAATGTTTAGAAAATTAAGATGGCTCAGTTTTTATGCTGGTTTGCTTTTTTCATTTTCTGCAAATGGTGCGACGAATCATCCGAGTCTCTTTTTCGTTGCAAGCGATATTCCGGCACTCCGAGAAAAGGTACAGTTCGGCTGGCTACATGAAGCGTTTGTTAAAATGAAAGCCAATGCGGATCTGTACAGGATGGTTTCTACGGACCCGTATCCGATGAGTGGACCGTCCAACGGCGATGCCACGGCTGGGCGTGCGATTAATGAACGGGTGAACACTCTTGCGCTGACCGGGATGATTTTGAATGAACCGACGTACATTAATAAAGCGATTGATATCTGCATGGCAGCGGTCGCACAGACGAGTGTGAAAGATTTTGACCGCTATAACGGACATCTTGCAATCGGTGATGCACTGCATGCGTATGCCGTTGCATACGACTGGCTGTACGACTACATGACCAATTCTCAACGGACAGCCCTTTATGCGGAGATCATGGAGTTCGGTGATTGGATGTACGCTTACTCCATGAGCGGGAAAGGGTATGGCGCATATGATCCGGTTCCCCTGTCGTGCAACCACAATGTGGTCTGTCATGGAGGCTTGGGGCTGGCGGCGGTGGCAACTTCCAGTCATCCGGAATGGTTGCACCGCGCGGTTATTTTTGTAGAGGGATATTTTTATTACGCTCGGGACGCTACCGGTTGCAATTATGAAGGTCTCGGGTATTTCGGATACGGATCGCAGAATGCGGTTACATTTTCTGTCGCCTATAAACGGGCGACCGGTAATGATCTCATTGCAGCTCAAAAAAAGAATGCCTTAATTCCCGAGTGGGTGTTGCGGTTTATGCAGCCGTGGGGATCTAGCATGGTTGCGCTGAATGACTCTCCTGAACGGATCGGCACATCCGGAGGACTGATGCAACTGATTAATCAAAATCAGGATGGGGTCGGCCTGTGGACATGGCTCAAGATGTATGGATCTGGTGGGGACGGAACATACGGCGGCCCGAATAGTGCGTACATCGGTGACGGCTGTACAATTCCATATGACATCCTCTTCGCAGATTCGAACCTTAAACCGGTTTCGCCCAAAGATGCCGGGCTTCCGTTGGGAAAATTCTTTGCGCGCGGAAGTGGATCCTTCCGGTCTTCATGGGAAGATGACGCCGCGCTAGCGACATTCACCTGCGGGTTTGATCAGCACAGAGGCCACAATCACAGAGACGAGAACTCGTTCACGTTCTCGGCCTTTGGAAAATATTTCGTGATCGATCCCGGCTATATACCGTCCGAAACCCGTTGTCATAATACCGTGCTGGTGAACGGAATCGGACAGGATCATGAAACGAATGAGTATGATGTGTGCGGTACGATGCTTGACCGCAAAGATTTTGGACCGGCCTGGTATATGAAGGGCGATGCGACCGTAGCCTACAGAGATTTTTTAAATCTCGACCATGCGGTTCGGAAGTTTCTCTTTGTTAAAGCCCCGCAGCCATACATTATAGTTTCGGATGATATTACAAAAAACAGCACAGCGGACTTCACCTGGCTGCTGCATACGAAGACGAACAATGTCATCACGATGGGTTCATCCGCCGATGAATTTTATATTCGTGGGCCGGAAACAACCTCGGCCGTATGCTTTGTTAAATTTCTGAATCCGGCAGAAGGTCTGACGATTGAGGAATCAAATCTTGCCGGACAAACGTTCGTGAGCCGGGGTACAACCTATTCGTGCAGTAAATTTTTCAAAGAGGTTCACGCGGATTACAACGGAATCAACCCGAAGTTTACTGCCATTCTGATCGCGGCAAAGTCGATGTCTGACCTGCCGCAGATTCGGTGCATACCGGGAGAAGAGGGGCTGGTTGTTAACGTGCGGTTTCAAAACGGAATGGAAGACCGAATTACCGTTACAACGAATGACTTGAAATTTGTCCGCATGGAGGCGGCAAAAAACTGATTTTATGGAATCGAAAGGATCGTTTTGTATGTTTAAAAAAATAAATGGTTTGATAGTGGTAACATTTCTCTGTGTCTGTTTTTCCTATTCTGCGGGGAGCGTTTCTTCTGAACATCCTTGGTTGTTTTTCTCAAAGCAGGATATCGGGCAATTGCAGAGCAAAGTAAAAACTGACACATGGATTTCAGATGCATACCGCGTCCTGAAAGAGCATGCGGATGAGTACATGACGGTTTCGACTGATCCGTATGCGTATGCGGGAAAACATAACGGCAAAGGAACGGTCGGACGTGCGCTGGAAAAGAAAATAGGGGTGTTGGCATTTACAGGATATTTGACCGGTGATGAGCGGTACTTTCGTAAAGCCGTTGAGATTATTTTATCAGCAGCAGCTCAGAGCGATCCGGAAAATCACGATGTTTGGTTGACGCATCTACAGGTCGCCGACGGAGCGCGGGCCTATGCGGTGGCCTATGACTGGCTGTATCCGTATATGGATGATCAGCAGAGGAAAACAATCCGGGATGAAGTTTATAAATTCGGTCGTTTGCTGTATGAGTGTGGTACCTGCTGGGGCCAGCCTGACCCCGGCGTATCATCGTGTAATCACAACGCTGTCCATTTTGGTGCGCTTGGACTGTGCGCTTTGGTTTTGGGCGATCAACCCGAGTGGCAGGCGCGGGCAACGCAGCGAATCAGAGATTATTTTAAATATGTTATGGACCCGACCGGTTATTTCACGGAAGGGCACAGTTATGCGAATTACGGACTGCTGGGTGCTCTGCCTTACTCGCATGCGTTGCAGCGGGCTGGCGGCCCTGATCTTGTGAATGAGCAGCCCCTGATGGAACGGATGACGGATCAGTTTTGCTGGAAGAAATTGCCAGCGAGTAACGACATCCTTGCGCTGAATGATAATGCTGATGATCTTGGAACTGCAGGAATGCTGATCTATCCGATTTCACGCTATAAACAAGGCGAAGCGTTATGGTGCTGGTTGAAAGCTGTCGGCGAGGAGGGCGATAAAACGTATGGGATCGGACGAAACGGCTATGAAGGCGATGGTTTGTCTGTGCCGTATGAAATTATTTGGTCAGATCCAAATCTTAAACCTGTTAGTCCCGCAAAGACTGGGTGGGCGTTAAGTCATAAATTCCAGAGCGGTCGGGTATTCATGCGGGATTCGTGGGATAATCCACTGGGTGCATTGGTTTCGTTTACTAGCGGTGTGGATTTTCATCGGGGGCATAACCATCAAGATGAAAACGCTTTTACATTTCACGCTAAAGGAGAGTCTTTTGCGATTGATCCGGGATACATGCCGAACAATACACGCTCTCACAACACCATGCTGGTAAATGGTATCGGCCAAATTGAGACAAGCAGCGGACGGATTATTGATTATCAAGATTTAGGTGCAGCGGTGTATGTGAAAGGACAGGCTCCGGAGGCCTATGAATGGTCGACGCTATTGGGACATTTTCAGCGGCAGATCCTGTTCGGCAGAGCGGAGCATCCTTATTTATTAATTGTGGACGACCTGCAGTGCGAAACCGATATGGATGCAAAGTACACCTGGTTGTTGCATACAGACAAAAAAAATAAGATTTCAATTTCAGAAAATGAAAAAAAAGCGGTCATAACCGGCAGAAATGGCAAGGGACTGTGTGAAGTGATTTGCCTTAATAAAGAGGTACCCTTGACTGAAACCAGCCTGGCAGGAGAAACATTTAACCGCCGAGGAACAGACTACAAGTACGCCGGATTCTTCAAGGAACTGAAAGCAGACATCACAACGGTTCATTGTAAGATAGTTACCCTATTGATTGCGCGAAGCGCAGAGGAGTCTCCCGCTAAAATTGTTTATTTTGGACAAGGGCTTGACTGGACTGTACATATTGCCTTCGCTGATTATACCGATACACTTATCGCATCAAAAAATAATATTGGATTTGTCCGGAAGATGAACGATTCCAAACAATAATGAGGATGTTATTCTATCTCTAGCTACATTGTTTCTATTGTTGAACGGATCTGTACCGACGGAGACGTTCTTCCTTCAAGCGGATATGCCTGTCGGTTCAACGCCGGCTGACAAGTCGATTTGGTATAATGCCCCAGTCGGCGGAACGAATATGGTTACGCTCGGATCTTCTTTTGCTGTTAACCGGTTTGACATAAACGGAAAGCAACTTTGTGCTCCGGTTACTGCCGGATCTTCGACATTCGACGGTACATTTCTTGTTGGAAACTCCACCACAGGCCATATGTATGCAGCAATCTGGAATATTTACGGGTTGGACGTTAACGATAAGATGATCCTGTGTCCTTATCAAACATCCGTAACGGTTGCGCTTACCAATCTGGTTCTGGGATCTTCAGGAAATATGGCTTTCACCACGTGGTTTCCTAACAATACCGTAAATCTTCTGGTTAAAAATATTTCGGGCAACGGACATATCGGATTCGGGATGCCTTTGCATACCAATGACAAAAACGGGATTTGGAATTTTTCAATTGCCGGTGCAACTCCTGACTTTTCCGGAACCATTGACCTGTCGGAAGGACAACTGACCTTTGGAAAAAGCTTCGCATTGTTGGATGCCACTTTTGCAATTCTTCCCGTCGGCGACAACAGCATCATGCTGTCGAATAATGTTTCATTTCGCAATATAACCTTCGGAACTAATTCACTGGCTTCGGGTACATATACGACGGCTCAATTGAACAGTGTTTTTGGAACGGTTCGTTTCTCCGGGGCCGGAACTTTGACGACATTAGGAATCACGGGGCCGACTCACCCGAGTTTGCTTTTTAAGGCCAGCGACCTTTCATCCATCAGAGAAAAAGTACAGTTTGGCTGGCTTCATGAAGCTTTTATAAAAATGAAAGCAAATGCCGATCTGTATATGGAAGTTTCCACGAATCCCTATCCGCTAAGCGGGCCGTCCAACGGATATGCTACGGCCGGGCGTGCGATTAATGAGCGGGTGAACACTCTTGCGCTGACCGGAATGATTTTAAATGATCCTTCTTATATTCACAAAGCGATTGATATTTGTATGGCGGCGATCCATCAGACGACGGCGAATAATTTCAACAGCTATAATGAACATCTTGCAGTCGGAGATGCACTGCATGCTTATACCGTCGCCTACGACTGGCTGTACAACGATATGACCGTCCAGCAGCGGACGGATCTTTATAACGAAATAATTGAGTTCGGGAATTGGCTGTACGCTTACTCCAGTACAGGGACGGGTTATGGTTCATATACGCCGACTAATCTGTCGTGTAATCACAACGCAATTGTTCATGGGTCGTTGGGAATGGCCGCTCTTGTGACCGCCAGTCATCCAGAGTGGCTCAGTATCGCGGCATCGCATATTGACGGATATTTCAAATATTCCACGGATGACACGGGTTATAATTACGAGGGGCTCGGCTATTACGGATATGGTTCTCTAGGTGCAGTTCCTTTTTCAACGGCCTATAAAAAAGCGGGCTATTCCGATTTGATTGCCGCTTATCCCAAAAACTTTTTAATTCCTGAATGGATTCTGAGGTTTGTACAGCCTTGGGGATCTAAGGTTGTGGCTCTTAATGACTCACCGGAGCGGCTGGGGGTTTCCGGCGGGATGATGCAACTGATAAGCCAAAACTATGACGGAGTCGGTCTATGGACGTGGCTTAAGATGTACGGACCGGATGGAGACAAGACCTATGGCGGGCCTATCGGCGGATACATTGGGGATGGTTGCACGATTCCGTATGTTATTCTGTTTGCCGACCCGTCTTTACAGCCAGTTTCTCCTAAAAATGCCGGATTGCCGTTGGGGAAATTCTTTATCCGGGGAAGCGGTTCGTTCCGGTCGTCTTGGCAGGATGATGCCGCATTGGCGACATTCACCTGCGGATTTGATCAACACAGAGGACACAACCATCGGGACGAAAATTCGTTTACATTTTCAGCATTTGGAAAATATTTTGTAATTGATCCCGGCTATGAACCATCCGAAACCCGTTGCCATAATACCGTGCTGGTGAACGGAACTGGGCAGGCTTATGAAACGAATGAGTATGATGTGTGCGGTACGATGCTTGACCGCAAAGATTTTAGACCGGCCTGGTATATGAAAGGCGATGCGACCGCCGCATACAGAGATTTTCTCGGCCTCGATCACGCAACCCGTAAGTTTCTTTTTGTCGAGGCTCCGCAGCCATACATTATAGTTTCGGATGATATTACAAAAAACAGCACAGCGGACTTCACCTGGCTGCTGCATACGAAGACGAACAATGTCATCACGATGGGTTCGTCCGCCGGTGAATTTTATATTCGCGGGCCGGAAACAACCTCGGCCGTATGCTTTGTTAAATTTCTGAATCCGGTGCAGGGCTTGACGGTTACGGAAACCAATCTGACTGGACAGACTTTTATCAGTCGAGATACGACCTATTACTACACCAAATTTTTCAAAGAAATTCAGGCTGCTTATTCTGGGATCAATCCGAAGTTTACCGCTATTCTGATTGCTGCCAAATCTACGAACGATCTGCCGGTTGTCGAAACAGTTCAGAGCGCGAGCAATCTGATCCTTAATATCAGTTTTCTTGATGGAAGAGAAGATCTTGTAACTGTGACAGACACAAACATGAACTATATTCGTCTGACGGATACGTTTTATTTGCATGCCGATATGCCTGTCGGTTCAGCGCCGACGAACGGCGCGCTTTGGTTTGATGAACTGGTCTCCGGAGACAGTCAGAAGCAACTCAATACGCCTTTTTACGGAAGCCGGTTTGATCTGAACGGGAAACTACTTCGTTCGGGCACGACCTCAGGATCACAAACCTTTGACGGAACGTTTGTGGTTGGAAACTCCACCATGGGGCTCCTGTACGCGGCAAGCTGGAACATTTACGGGATGGATGTGAGCAATGCAATGATGATGCGTGCGGCCGGAGCTTATACCAATACGGTTACGATCAGCAATCTGGCGATGGGCGCATCTGGCAACATGTTTTTCCGTACACTGACTAACGTGAATAACACGGTGAATCTTTCAGTTGGGAAAATGTCGGGCAGTGGACAGGTTGGTTTCGGGAACAGTTTTTCTTTAAGTGATGCCACGTTGTCGATTAACTCCTCTGAGAATAACCGGCTCGTGCTGGCTAACGATGTGTCCTTCGGCAGAGTAACTTTCGGCACTAACGTGCTGGATTCCGGCACGTATACAGCAAACCAGCTGAATGGCATATTCGGGACAACTCGGTTTTCAGGATCGGGAACAATGACTGGTGAATAATCAGTTCAACCATGTGAACTGAGAGTTTATTGTTGTAGCAGTCATAGAGGGTAAACTGCTTACGGTTTAAAGGATGAAAGCAACGTGTTGTGCAGAATGTCTAATCGGTAAATGTTATAAAGAGCGTTGATTCAGCAAGGTGCTGTTTTCCATGTGAACGCAGAGTGCGTGGTGTGTCCAACCAGAAAAGGTGAACTAAATGAAAAAAAATATTATCGTATTACTCGGGCTATTTATGGGCGGAGCGGTTTGGTCTGATGAGTTTTACCTCCATGCAAATATGCCGCCCAACTCAACCCCGAACGACAAAACCTTGTGGTTTGATGCACCGACCGGAGGGACGACCTTGGCAGCACTTGAAAAGCCGGCTATGGGGAATCGGTTTAATTTAAATGGATTTGATCTTCGGGCTCCCGGCACATCAAAGTCATCCCTATTTAACGGAACTCTTGTTGTCGGCGATGCTGGGGCTGGCATTTGTCTTCTTTATGCCACCGAGTGGAATTTGGTCGGCGGGGTGGATATTAATAAAAGTCTTTTGATGCGGTTGCATTTGCCTAAGGTGAAGATTTCCGTTTCTGAACTCAAACTGGGGAAATTCGGTCAGTTGACCTTCCGCACACTAAAAGATGAAAACAATCAGCTGGATTTGTCCGTTACAAATCTGGTCGGAAGCGGAACTATTCAATTCGGAGTTACAGCCTACGCCAATGATGTGAAGGGTGTGTGGAACCTTTCTCTTCCGGAGAAATCTTCTGAATTTACCGGGAAAATCGAAGTGAACCGTGGTCAGCTAACGTTTGTAACGGCGGCATCTCTGGACAGGGCCACTTTAGTCGTTAACCCGGTGGAAGACAAACACGTCGTGCTGAATGAAGATGTTTCTTTCGGTAACGTGTTGCTCGGCGTTCGCCCGTTGGCGGCAGGTACATACACCGCAGCGGAGCTGAATAAACTGGTTGGTTCGGACTGTTTTTCTGGCCGGAAAAAGCTTACGATCAATTAATAAGGAACGGGCTTGGATCAAATGAAAAAGTTGTTCTTAGAGTGATACGGAATCAATTTGATTTGTATTGATCGTAGTCCGGAAAAGATTTTTTACCACCCGCTTTGCTAGAGGAACCTCCGAGGGGTTCAGAGGGTAAAGTAAGATTGGAATAAACTGTGCCCAGTGGGTCAAAATCTATTCTGTTTATGGCCTGAGGTTCTCCGACTTACTCCGAAGTTGGCTCTAGCGAAGCG
>JBBQSL010000092.1:0-12750 GCA_038213895.1 Kiritimatiellales bacterium
CGGCAAGAATATACTGGAGGTTGAGTTTTCTCCGACCCACAAAATAGTCGAGGAGTTGCATCAAAAATATCCGCAATACTGGAGCCTGTTTACGCCGGGCCGTTCGCTGGTGCGGCACGCGCAGTGCCAGTTCGGCTGGGATTGGGCGCCCGCTGCGCTGGCGCTCGGTATCTGGCAGGATGTATTTCTGGAAGAATGCGACGGAGCGAAAATCGTGAATCTGTTTGTCGAAGCGCAACTCGACGGCGACTGCTGTGTGCGCGTCGAACTTCCATTGCTCGAACAAGAAGAACTGCCCAAGGGCGTGCCGCTCGACAAGATTCCTCCATACTATCCTACCGGCACATTAAAAGCTGAAATCCTCTACAACGGCAAAGCGGTTGCCGCCGACGTGGTGAAGACCAACGGCGTGCATAATTTCATCTGCCTGAAGGTCAAAAACCCAAAATGGTGGTGGCCTAACGGTATGGGTAATCAGGAACTTTATGAGTGCCGTGTAACGCTGCGGAACGATACCGGCAAGGTGCAGGACACCATGACCCACACCTTCGGTTTCCGCTCGGTGAAAATTGAAGAGAAGAAACTCGAAGTCGATCGCATCAGTTTCACTATTCTGGTCAACGGCGAGCGCGTTTTTATCAAAGGCGCCAACTGGGTTCCGGCGCACTGCTTCCCCGGTGTGATTGAAGACTCAACCTACGACTATCTCGTCGGACGAGCCCAGCAGGCCAACTACAACATGCTCCGCATCTGGGGCGGCGGCATCTATGAAAAAGATGCGTTCTACGAAGAGTGCGACCGACGAGGCATCATGGTCTGGCAGGACTTCACCAACGCCTGTGCCGAGCCGCCGGATGATGATGATTTTTTCCTGCGCAACATCATCGAAGAGGCGGAATATCAGGTGAAGCGACTGCGCAATCACCCGGCCATCGCCTGCTGGTGCGGCGGCAACGAAAGCTCCAGCTCGCACCGCTACGAGCCGGATCGCCCGGGCCGTCGTCTCTGCCGCTATTACTATCGAGGAGTAGTCGGCGATCTCTCGCCGTTTACGCCCTACATTCCCGGCTCCTCGCACGGCAAATCCGACTTCGGGCAGATCCAGACCTCCGGCGAAACCCACTGGTCGATGTGGCCGCGCAAAAACTCCGACGGCTACGGCACCTACCGCGAGCGGTTGAAACTGGTTCGCACGGTGTTCAACGGAGAAATTTGTTTACAGGGGCCTTCGCCGCTTTCGTCACAACTACAGTTCCTCGACAAGAGCGACATCTGGCCACCGAATGAGGTGGTGGACTTCCACGTCATGCATCATCCGGCACTACCGCAGGTTCATCCGCGATTTGTTACTTCGCAGATTCAAGCCGCTGAACAGATCATTGGCCCGTGTGACAGCCCGGAATCGTTCACGAACAACGCGATGATGGCGCATGCCGAGATGGTGCGCGAGGAGTTGGGGTTCTATCGCTCGACCAAATGGGGCAACAGCGGTGCGATGCTCTGGATGTACAACGAATGCTGGCCGTGTTCCAACTGGGCCAACGTGGACTTCTACGGTGCGATGAAGCCGGCCTACTGGATGGAGAAAAAGCTCTTCGCCCCGCTCGCCGTCACCATCAAGCGTATCCACGACGACTTCACGCTGCACCTAATGAACGACACGCTTAAAGATGCAACCGGTCCAGTGAAGGTCTGCCTGATGAACATCCATGGTAAAATTTTATGGTCAGAAAATTTTAAAGGCGACTGCGCCGCAAATAGTGCGGTGCAAATCAAGAGCTATGCGCCGGCGAAAGTCAAAGGCGCGAATTGCTTCCTGCGGATGGAGTGGAAAGTCGGTAAGGAAATCTTCTCGGCCAACTACTTCCCGCAACTGTTCAAAGACGTGGCGTTTGAAGAACCGAAACTGGATGTGAGTCAGTCGGAAAGTCAGAAAGTCAAAGGGCTGGAGGTCTGGAAGACGACCGTACAGATTACCGCCGGAAATTATGCACGCTTTGTCTATGTGGATATTCCGCTCAAACAGGTGCGCGATGTGACGCTGAGCGACAACTACTTTGACCTCATCCCCGGCGAAAGCCGCACGGTCGAAATCGTTAGCAAGAAGCCGCTGAAAAAAACGGTTGTCAAAACGCTGCTTCAAAAATAAGGCTGAAAATGAACAGGTTGATGAAAATGATATGGATCGTTGCAGTGTTCATAAGCAGTGTCTTTGCTGCCGAGGCGCAACTCGTTTCCATTCAGACTCAGCCGATTGTTCCGGTTACACTGTCATACGGGCCGGACGCGAAGAACACGCTTGATTTGTGGAAGGCTGCGGGCACCCAGCCCCGGCCGCTGCTGATTTATATTCACGGCGGCAGTTGGACGGGTAACGATAAAACGCAGGTTTCCAAATATGTGAAGGTCGCAGACTGGCTGGCAAAGGGGGTTTCGGTTGCGTCTATTGATTATCGCTACAGTACGGATGCGATTCTTCCTGCGCCAGTGTATGATGCCGCCCGGGCGGTGCAGTTCCTGCGGTCGCAGGCGCAGGTACTGAACATTGATCCGTCACATGTCGCCTTGGGAACCAGCGCCGGCGGCTGTTCGACGTTGTGGCTTCTTTTTCACGATGATCTGGCGGATCCGTTATCTTCCGATCCGGTTCTGCGTGAATCCAGCCGGGTTCAAGGAGCTTATGGCATGTTTCCGCAAACTTCGATCGATCCGGTAACCCTGACCAACTGGATCAGCGGGCTGGCGGCTTCCTATCCCATGATTTACAGGTCGGTCGGGGCGTCAAGCTATACTAATATGATGCAGAATTATGCTCAACACAAACCGCTGTTTGACGAATTCTCCCCGATTAATCATATGGACGCGCAAGACCCGCCGCTTTTTTTATATTATAATCCGGACCTGACGCTTCCTCCTCTTACTGCGGATGCCGCCATTCATCACGCAATGTTCGGTATAAAGCTGAAAGAGCAGGCCGCAACAATCGGATACACCAAGCTTGATCTGCTAATAAAGGGCACTTCCGTTCCTGAACACTATGCCACCGCAGAAGAATTTTTAAATGCCATTCTGCTGGAGGGAAAATGAGCCGGTCTGTCATGACGTTGGAAAAAGGCGATGGGGCGTTGATGGTTCGGTTTAGTTCTGCTGCCGCACCTTTTTCGGCAGAAATGCGATGAAACAGCAAATTCATAGACGTAATTTCCTAAAAATGGCGGGCGCTACCAGTGCGGCGCTGGCTTTTTCTTCGGGCTGGCTTTGCGGAGAGCGTCTTCCGCTGAAGCGGCCGAATATCATTTATCTTTTTGCGGACGAGCACCGTTATCAGTCAATGTCGTTTACTGAGATGCCTGCGCTGAAAACGCCGAACATGGATCGAATGGCAACGGGCGGCACTTCGTTTGAGTATGCCATCAGCAACAACCCGGTTTGTGTGCCGCACCGCTGCATGCTGCTTTCCGGGCAGTGGCCGCACCGGACCGGCGCGGTGGAAAATTCAGGCGGGCTGGCTCCCTGGGACAAGACACTCGGGCAGGTATTTCACGATGCCGGTTATGCGACCGGCTACACCGGCAAGTGGCATGCCGGGGCCTTCCCGGCGCAGGCGGGTTTTGACTGGCACATGCTGTGGGAGGGTACGGACGATCACTGGAACTGTTCCTGGACCGATCTGCACGGCTCCGGAAAAACAGAGGAGTGCAAAATGTACCAGCCGGTCAAGATGACTGACCAGGCGCTGGAGTTTGTCGATGCGCATGCAGGGAAAGAGAATCCTTTCTTCCTGATGGTTTCCTGGAATCCGCCGCACGCGAATTTCACGGATGCGCGCGATGAGGAAAAGGCGCTTTATCCCGATGCGGCGGCACTCCCGTGGCGCGATAACGCGGAGGAGCGCAGCAAGGCCAAGTGGTGGGAGGATTATCAAGGCTACCACGCCCACATTACCGCCGTGGATGAACAGATCGGCCGGATTTATGAGCGGCTTGAAAAACTCGGCGTGTTGGACAACACCATTGTGATCTACAGCGCGGATCACGGGTCGATGATGAACTCGCACGGCATGGGCAATAAGCGCCACGCGGAAGATGAATCCTGCCGTGTGCCCTTTTTGATGACCGGCCCCGGCATTCCGTCCGGACAGGTGCGCAAGGAACTGTTCGGCTCCATCGATATTTTTCCGACGCTGTGTGCGCTGGCGGCCATCCCGGTTCCGGCTTTCTGCGACGGACAGGATTTTTCCGCTAACGTCTTTAACCGGCCCGGCCTCTGCGATCCGGAATCCCAGCTGCTGATGCATGTGGCCATGGCCAAGGCGTCGAAAAAAGGCGGGACGTCCGCGTCTCCGGAGATGATTGAAAAAACATCCGGCGCTCCGTTTTTCCGGGGCGTTCGCGGGAAACGCTATACCTATACGGTCGGAACTAAAGGCGAGTCGCAGCTTTGGGACAATCAGACCGATCCTCTACAGATGAAAAATCTGATCGCCGATCCGGCCTTTGAAGAAGTGAAGAAGAAAATGCGCGGCGAACTGGATGCGTTGCTGGCCAAAGCCGAATATCCGTTTTTGAATGACGCCTATCGCCAGATGCCGCTGGCGCAGTCGATTCTTCAGCAGGCGGTTGACCAGTCAGCGAATCTGCCGCTGCATCATGTTGTCACACGCCTGAAACTTTCACCGGAGCAGTACACGGCGATTCCGCAGATCCGCAACCGTTATTATGGCGACGACGGGAAACCGAAGGATCGGACGTCCGGTAAAGTGTCGTGGGAGCGGGCCGAGCAGGCCGTTGGGAAGGATATTCGGGATAATCTGAATGAAGAGCAGAAAAAGCAGTTCGATAAAATGACCGGAGCGGGGACATCCCTGTCCCCGGCGCGTTAGGAGGGGGCTGGAAAGCCCCCGCTCCGGTGAAAGGAAAAATGAAGCTGATAAAAACAAGGACTCTTACCCTGCTGGCCGGGCTGACCCTCGCGGGTTATGCGGCGGAACGTCCGAATATCGTCGTGTTCACGGCGGACGACATGGATATCACGTCGCTGAACTGCTATGGCAATCCGTTGCCGAACCTGACACCCAGCATGGACCGGCTGGCGGCGCAGGGAATGCGCTTCCAGTATGCGCATGTCAGTTCGGCGATCTGCATGCCGTGCCGCCAGTCCATGATGACCGGACTCCAGCCGCACCGCAACGGATCGTTCGGTTTCATTGAAGTTCAAAAAGGGGCCTGTCCTTCGTTGTCCGGAATGCTGATGGAGAACGGTTACTACACCGCATCCATCGGTAAGGGCCGTGATTATAAAGCGTTCGCCTGGGATTATATAAAAGACGGACTGGGTGGCAATGACGGGTGGTACAACCGGAACCCGGAAGGGTTTTATCAGGAAGCCAAAAAAGCCATTCAGGCGGCGCGGGCAGCCGACAAGCCGTTTTATATTGGCTTGAACACGTCCGATCCGCATCGCCCGTTCGCCGGCAGCGAGCAGGAAAAGGAGTTTGTTGAAAAATTGCGGAAGAAATTCCCGGATGCACCTGATTATCCGGTGATGAACCCAGTCTGTACGGAGGCGGAGGTTCCGCTGTTGCCCTATCTGCCGGATCTGCCGGATATCCGCAAGGAGACCGTGCAATATCTGACCTGCGTAAAACGCGCCGACGATTCACTCGGGCGGATTCTGCAGCTGCTGGATGAAGAAGGTCTGGCCGGCAACACGTTGTTTGTTTTCTTCAGCGACCATGATGCCGCCATGCCGACTGCTAAGCAGAACTGCTATAAACATTCGTCGGCGGTTCCGCTGATTGTCCGCTGGCCGGGGAAAATAGCGTCTGGAGCGGTGGATGCGGAGCACATGGTTTCGACGCTGGATCTCATGCCGACTTTTCTGGAGGCCCTGAGTATTCCGGTTCCGGTAAAACAGGACGGGCGCTCCATGCTGTCAGTCTGGCAAGGCGGCCATCAGGCAGGGCGTGATTATATTTTCACCAGCTACAACTACATCGAACCCGGCATGCAGGTGTTTCCGATGCGCGCGGTGCATACCAAAGAATGGAGTTACGTATTTAATCCCTGGTCGGATGGTGTGAAAAAACAACAGCTGGGAAATGGGCAACCGACGGAACCCCAGTCCGGATTGAGCTTTGCAGCGATGCAAAAGGAGGCGATGAACAATCCCGCGATGAAAGAGCGGGTGGATTACATTCTGTTGCGCCGCCGGAATGAACTCTTCGATCTCCGCAAAGACCCGTGCAGTTTTAAAAATCTGGTGGACTCGCCCGAATACAAAGAACAGTTGGAAGCCATGAAGGCACTGATGATGCAGGAAATGATGCGTACGGAAGATCCGTTGCTTCAGAGCCTGGAGAAAAACGAGCGGTATCCCGCAGCGTGGGATAAATAATGACCGGAGCGGGGACATTCCTGTCCTCGGTAGTTTAAGAGGGGGCTGGAAAGCCCCCGCTCCTGAGGAGAAGTCGATGAGCAAGAAATGGATAAAGACAAAGTGGATTGCAGGCTATCTGTCGGGTGTGTTGTTGAGCGGGCTGGCGAATGCCGCTGAGCCGGCCGCACCGAACGTCCTGCTGATCGTCAGTGACGATCAGGGCATCGGTGATTTTGAGTTTACGGGCAACAAGACAGTGCAGACTCCGAATCTCGATCAGTTGGCCGCTCAATCCGCCTGGTTTAGTAATTTTGTGGTTGCGCCGGCCTGTTCGCCCACGCGCGCCAGTCTGATGACGGGCCGCAACCATATGAAAACCGGGGTCTGGGGCGTTGGTCCCCGTAACAATTTGATGCGGGATGAGGCGCTCATGCCGCATTACTTCAAGGCGGGTGGATATAAAACCGGCTATTTCGGTAAAGGTGACGGTTTATGGCAGTGGGAACTGAGGCCTTATCACCACTGTGATGAAGCCGAATATCCATGGGGATATGATCATCTGGATCCGCGCATGTTCACCCTTAACGGCATTGTGAACAAAAAAGGATGGACCTGCGATATCTCGGTGGACAGTGCGCTGGATTTCATTAAACGTCAGGGTGCCGCGCCGTGGTGGTGCGGTGTTGCGTTTATTATCCCCCATCTTCCGTGGGAGCCGGACGACCGGTTCGCCAAGCCGTACCGTGATGCCGGTTTTTCAAAAGATCTGGCGAACTGTTACGGCAGTATTACGCAAATGGACGATGCCGTCGGACGTCTTTTAAAAGGGCTGGCTGAACTGGGTCATACGAAAGACACCCTGATTATTTTTCTCAGCGACAACGGTCCGGCAGGCAAACTGAGTGAAAAAGAATGGGCTGACCGCAACCCGCTTGATCTGAAGGGAGCCAAGGCAACCGTGTGGGAAAACGGTATCCGGGTGCCGCTGCTGGTGAAATGGGAAGGACGTATTCCTCCCGGCATTCGCCCGCAGTTTGCTTCGGTCGAGGATATTCTGCCGACACTGCTTGACTGCATTGGTCTGCCGTCCGGCAAGTGGCCGCAACACCATCCGCTGGATGGTATCAGTCTGCGGTCCGCTTTGGAGGATCCGGCGGCGAAGACGGTTGAACGCGAAGTTTTCCGCGTTGCAATTTCCGGCGAGGGCGCAGCCGGCGGTCGGCGTTCAATCGTGAACGATCCCGAAAAGGTGACGCTCAGCGAACAGCATGTGATTCTTCGCGGCCCGAAGTTCAAGTTTCATAATTTTGCGGACGGGTCGACGGCTCTGTATAACCTCGATCAGGATCCTGGTGAAACAACCGATGTGCGTGCTCAGTTCCCGGAAATAGCCGAACGGTATGAGGCGGAGCTGAACCGTCAGTACAAGGAAATCATTGCGACCGGAAGAGCCTATCGCATGCCGGTGATGAAAGTGGGCCGCAATCAGTCCGACGGATATAACCGGCTCGAGGCGATTATGGCAAAGCGGATTTCCGGAGATCTGCGTGGAATCGGATTTGATTCAATTGCCGGGTTCTGCTCTGCGCAGGATACGGTTGAATATGAAATCCTCGTCGAGGATGCCGGTGCCTATGATGCCGTATTTTCCGGAAAAGATTTAACCAATGCGCAGGGATGGGAGCTTGCCGCCGGTGGACAGGTTTTGCAGCCCGTAAAGCAGGATGCGGAGCGGCTCGTCTTTGGTCCGGTTGAACTGGCGCCGGGAACTCAGTCGATTATTTTGCGCGTGAGCAAATCCAGTGCGGATCGGAAACAGCGTGCATATATTCAAAAAGTGAGCTTTTCTATTTCGTCTGAAAATAAAAGCAAAAAATAAAAAGAAGGAACAGGGTGAAGTCAGCACAACAGCAAATTTTAAAACAGGCCGGATTCGGTATCGTGGCGGGGCTGCTGGGGTTTCCGACCTCTGGAACCGCGGAGCAGGCTAAACCGAATGTGATTGTGATTCTTGCCGACGATCTCGGCTACGGCGATCTAGGCTGCTATGGTGCAACAAAAATAAAGACACCGAACATTGACCGGCTTGCCCGGGAAGGCCGGCGATTCACCTCGGCCTACGCTCCTGGATCGGTCTGTTCACCTTCGCGTTACGGATTACTCGCCGGGCGTTATGTCTGGCGCGAGCCAAGGCATCATCCGTCCGGTGTTCATGCACCCGGCGCTCCGCTGCTGTTCGATGCGGATCGACTGACGGTTGCCCGGCTGTTCCAGAATAACGGATATACAACCGGAGTGATCGGCAAATGGCATCAAGGGTTCGGTGCAGACGACAAGCCGAGCTTTCGTTATGACTGGAGTCAGGAGGAGCTCAAACCGGGGCCGCTGGAAACCGGCTTTGATTATTTTTTCGGCATGGCGGCAAACGCCGGCAATCCTCCACGCATCTTCATTGAAAACCACCGGTTCGTCGGGCGCAAGCCGGGCGATAAAATAACGATGGTTGGCCGCGCTGACATTGAACCTTGGAGCCCTGAGGCCGAATACAAGTTTGACCGGGTTGCCGGGGAGCTGACGCAGAAGGCGGTTGAATTCATCGAACGGTCGAAAGACAAACCCTTCTTTCTCTATTTTGCGTCCAATATTGCGCACAACGATATTACACCGGCCAAAGAGTTCATTGGGACGAGTGCCTGTGGCCTTTACGGTGATTTCGTGCAGGAACTCGACAGCCATGTTGGCGTGTTGCTCGATACGCTGGCTAAGGCCGGGGTTCTGGAAAATACGCTGATTCTTTTTACCAGCGACAACGGCGGAGTCGTGGTGGAGTTGAATGCTTCGGATGCGATTAAGCAGCGGCTCAAACCGCAATATGACGCCCATCTGGCGGGCCACCTCATTTGCGGGGATCTGCGCGGAAGAAAACACAGCGTTTATGAGGGCGGATTCCGTGTTCCATTTATTGTCCGCTGGCCGGGTAACGTTCCGGCCGACACACAATGTGATGAATTGATAGGCCTTACGGATGTGCTGGCCACCTTTGCGGCCGTGTTCAATGAAAAGCTGCCTGAGAATGCAGGCGAAGACAGTTTCAGCGCCTTGCCGGTCTGGCAAGGAGTTCCGAATGCCGTTGTGCGTGATTCCATCGTTCTCGATTCCGCTCAGGGCGTTTTTGCGGTTCGCAAGGGTCAGTGGAAGTTGATTGAGTACACGAAGCAGCCGGCCGAAAACAAAAAGCCCGATCCGGAAAATGTAAACCAACTCTATAATCTGGTTAACGACCCTGCCGAGACAACCAATCTTTGGGACAGTCATCCCGAAGTGGTTAAGGAACTAACCGCTCTGCTGAAACTGACCAAAGAAAATAAGGGTAGCCGTCAAAGATGAGCAAGAAACCATACTGTAAAGTCGCAACGGCGGCAGGCCTCCTGTCTGCGGTATCGGTTGCGGGTGTCGGGCATGCAGAATCACGGCCGAACATCATGATCATTCTGACGGATGATTCAGGCTATACCGACCCCGGCTGCTACGGCGGTGAGATCGATACGCCGAACATTGACGCGCTGGCGAGGAACGGAATGCGCTTCCGGAATTTTTATAACAACGGACGGTGCAGTCCGACGCGTGCTTCACTGATGACCGGGCGCGACTCGGCCATTGCCGGGTTCGGTGCCGGAACGCTGGGCGGCTGGCGGCGCGAAATCAATAGGCCGGCCTATCGGGCCCGTCTGTCGGCGGATCTGCCGACGATCGCTGAGCTACTGAAAACAAACGGGTATCAAACCATGATGGTCGGGAAGTGGCATCTGGGCGGCAGTCTGATGAAGGAGAATCCGGTCGAACAGAATTCGTGGGAAAAGATACATCCCGGCTGGGAGTTGACGCAGGCTGAGATCGATGCCGATTTTAACGCGTTGCCGCCGCAGCGCGGTTTCGACCGGTTCTTCGGAATGATTGAAGGTGAAACTGATTTCTTTTTTCTGCCGGGTGATAAGCAGAAGTATCTCGAGGGCAATCAGTCAGCTTTGTTAGCTTTTAATAAAACCTATGCCATTGAAAATTATCAACCGGGTAAGCCAAAAAAACAGTTTGCCCATCAGGGTAAAACCGTTGAGGCCTTTTATGATACCGATGGCGTAACCGATCATGCGGTGGAGATGCTCCGGCAGACGAAAAAGAGTGCGCCGTTTTTTATGTATGTGGCTTATCGTGCGCCGCATTCGCCCTTGCAGGCACCGCAAGAGTTGGTAGATAAATACCGTTCGCGCTACGCCGATCTCGAAAAAGTCGGAGCAGACCGTGTGACCGGTTTGATTCGTGAAAAGCTGTTCCCGGAAGGTGCCGGGTATAATGACTGCCGGAAGCTGCCGGATCCCGCCGCCTTGGCGTTTCATGCAGCGATGATGGAGAAGGTGGATGAAAATGTCGGGCGGATTGTTCAGACCTTAAAAACATCAGGACAACTGGATAATACGCTGATTTTTTATTTGTCCGACAACGGAGCCGCCAGTCAGTCCGGCTATTTATTTAACCTGCCGTATACAGGTGTGAAGGCGTTGTTGTGGGAAGGCGGAACCAAAACCCATTGCATCGCGCACTGGCCAGCGAAGATTAAACCGGGCAGTATCAACAGCACGCTCGGCTGGGTCGGCGACTTTCTCCCGACAGCGCTGGCACTGGCCGGCGGAACTTATCCGGCAGAATTTAATGGCAAGAAAATCGTTCCGCCCGACGGGCGCAATATCCTGCCGGCGTTGCTGGGTGAGGAGATGCCTCCGCCGGAAACTCTTTTCTCCAATGATCGCGGACAGCAGGGCGTAATCTATCAGGGCCGCTGGAAGCTTTTGATCGAGCCGGGGTGGTATCAGCAGACTTTTGCAGAGCCGGGCCTCGCCTATGAGTTGTATGATTTGCAGGACGATCCGGCCGAAACAAAGAACCTTGCCGCGCAGAATCCGGAACGGGTGAAGCAACTGGCGGAAGCCTGCGATGCATGGCAGAAACGTTGCGGCATCGTGGACTACGCTGAAATTTTAAAACTCAACTCCAATAGCGGAAACTGATATGAAAAAGAAAAACGTTCTATTAATTTTCACCGACCAGCAGCGGTTCGACACGATTGCCGCCGCCGGGAACCCGCACATTAAAACCCCGAACCTGGACCGGCTGTGCCGTGAGGGAACTCGGTTCTCTTCGGCCTATACGCCGTCCCCGGTCTGTGTGCCGGCGCGCTGCTCCATGCACTATGGACAGTATCCGATGACCACCGGCTGTTTTGAAAACAACTACAACATGCCGGACGACCGGCCGAGCGTTGCTGACGCGCTGGCCGCCGCCGGGTACCGCACGCACGCCATCGGCAAACGCCACTTCACACCCGATCCCGAAGCGACTCGCGGTTTCCAAACCTTGGAAAAACAAGAGGAAATTGTTTCCAATGTTCAGAACGACGACTATCTGCAATATCTTGAAGCCAACGGCTGCGGCTACGCGGTTGAGCCGTACGGCGTGCGCGGAGAAGCGTACTATGTTCCGCAGCTCTCCACTCTTCCGCCGCAGCACCATCCCACGCAGTGGACCGCCGACCGCACGGTCGAATTCCTCAAGTCTCAAGCCTCAAGCCTCAAGCCTCAGGCCTTCTTCCTCTTCTCCAGCTTCATTCATCCCCATCCGCCGTTTTCGCCGCCGACTCCGTGGCACAAGCTCTACCGCGGACCGGATATGCCGCTGCCGAAGCTGCCGGATGAGATGGAAAAGCTCTATCTTTACACCAACCGGATTCAGAATCGTTACAAAGGCCGCGACAGCGGACGCGATGTGAATCTGATTCGTCTGATGAAGGCCTACTATTATGCGTCCATCTCCTTTATCGATTACCAGGTCGGGCGCATTCTGGAAACGCTGGAGGCGACCGGACAGCTCGACAGCACGTTGATTATTTTCGCCGCCGACCACGGCGATTTCCTCGGCGACTACAACTGCTTCGGCAAGCGCAGCTTCCTCGATTCCTGCGCCCGCGTGCCGATGATCTGCCGTCTGCCGGGCCGTTTCAAAGCCGGTGCAGTCTGCGACACGCCGGTCAGTCTGGTGGATATAATGCCGACGGCACTGGCCGCCGCCGGCAACAGCGTTGAGCATTTGGACGGAGAGGATCTCGCAAAGATTGCTGACGGGACATCCGCCCGCAACGTGGTCTTCGGCCATTATCAGGGTGCTCACGCCGGAATCTATATGGCCGTTTCCAAAGAGTGGAAATACATCTGGTCGGCAGCCGACAACAAAGAACTTCTCTTTGACCGCATCAAAGATCCGGATGAATTGCGCAACCGCGCCTATAATGTTGCTTGCGGTGCCGCAGCCCGCAAGATGCGC
>JBBQSL010000093.1:0-12713 GCA_038213895.1 Kiritimatiellales bacterium
TGTTCATGCGGGATTGCTTGACGTCGGTGCGGATGACATAACAGCCATCCAGTTCTTCCTCACGTTTAATCTTCTCTTGATCCAGTGACCAGATGAGTCGATGGCTTCTTGATGCTAGCGTTTCCGGGTCGGCTTCAATTGACCCTGTGATGAATTTGCCCATTTTATATTTCTGCAGGCAAAGGCAGTGGCGTAGCTCTGGGGCGTCGGGATCAATAATTTCAACGATATTCGTTTGTATTTCGAGATGAATATTGCCGTTTTTCGTATGCATGGCTTGGTTAACACATAATGAATCTTTTATGTCAAACATATAACTTAATTATGCATGGCTATGTTTTGAAGTCAAAAAAACGAGCTAAATCGTTATCTTATAAATAGTTATGCCGATTTAGCCCCAACAATGTCCGTTTTAGCAAAGCATTTAAATGGGAATATGGTGAGCCCCCGTCTGCATATCTTCGTTAATCACAACATTATTTAATTAAGGGCACCTTGGGTAAAGAAAATCTAGATGCTATCGAAGAATCTATCTTGGATGCAGCGGATGAAACCATTTCAAGCCCTTGAACCGTGAAAAATCGCGATCGGTTGTGGCCCAGTCACACCCGTATTCAACAGCCAGCGCGGCATGATAGGCACCGCTGACCAGATTCCCTTTTACCGAGGACTCCCGGCTGAGGCGCAGAAAAACACTCCAGTGCCGGGGCCCGGGAGTCAGTACAGTCACATTGGAATGATCCCGTATGGCTTCAACAAACCCGATCGCGGACTCAAGCTGAGCGGGAGGATTGAATATTTTAGGGTGCGTACAAATTCGAAGAAACCCGCTCAAAACCAACTCAGACACCGCACAGGCCTCCTCGCCATCAAGAACGCTCTCAAGCCATAACCGAGTTTCGTCATGAAATTCTGAATCCTGACGATACGCATACACAAGAACATTAACATCGAACAGAATCACAGCCCATCCATCCGGTCGAGCAGATTGACCGAGCTGTCCAGATCGACCCCAGACTGAACCCCGTTACCTTTAAAAACAGGCAAACGGGTTTTTTGCCTGACGCTTTTTTTTGTTTGGGCTGCAAATACCTGCCGGAGCGCGTCATTGATCGTTGCACCGATGGAGCAATGCTTTTCCGCCGCTTCACAGCGAACCGCATCCAAAAGGGAATCTTGAATATTTATAGTCGTTCTCATACATCAAAACATATTTCATTTGCATCATGATGTCAACAGAAACCAGCAATTCTCAATATGGCGCTGGGCGGGCGGTTTCAGGTGCATTTATTTCTCTTTTTTTTGGACCGATTTTAGCCCATCTTTCGCTGTTCGCGGGCTAAATCGCCTTTTTTAACAGAACTGTTGCGAAACAGAATCGTACCAATGAAAGATGTTCAACTGGTCGCGGGCGACGACAATATTTGCTCCCAGCACATCCTAAATCCAAAACCAGTCACCATCCGAATCTTCAGTAAGCAAATTGGAAAACAGGCTGTTGAAACGCTGTTGCAGCGCATTAAAAACCCAAATATGCCGCAAATCACCTGCTCACTAAAACCGCAGCTAATCATCCCGGAGTAATCATTCACTCCACTACAGCAAGATAGCCGATCAGACTAAGTAAATATTGGAATCTCCGAAACACAGGATCATTTTTTTCGTCATCATCTTCATCTCTCTCAAGACAACTTCCACCGCGCCGGATTGACTTCGAGTCCACAGCGACCCTCGACTGATGCGCGCCCGGCGGCGAGAACGGAGTCGGTGAGCTGGAAACCCAACGTAGTGAGTTCCGAAAAGTCGGCATTGGTTTTTACCGCATCCAGAAAGGCGGTGTAGAACGATGGAGCGACCGTCGTCACCTTGCGCATTTCTTCATCATGTCCTTTTCGGATGAGGCGAATCGTGCCCAGTGCGGGATTCGCTTCAAGACTGCCTTCGGAGCCGACAAGGCGCACCCAGTCGTCACCCCAAGATTTCTGTCCGTCGGGCCGGAGCAAGTCGATGCTGACGGTCATTTGCACATTGCCTTCCAGCAGAAAGAGACCCGACAAACAGTCGGAGCATCCAGCAGCATACTCGGGATGAAAACGGTTCTGTTCCTGTGCCGCCAGCACTTTGATCGCATTGCGTCCGATGATGCAGAGCGCATTGTTGAAAGCGTGAATACCAACCCACCCCCAGATGCCGCCATAGGTTTCGCGCTGCTTGAACAAGTCGGCCCGTTTTCCCCACTGGTAGGATTTACGGGCGTTGATCAAAACCGGCTCACCAATCACGCCTTGATCTACCAGCGCATGTGCTTCCAAAAAGGCTGTCGAATCGGCCATTCCAAGCATTGGAAGAATGAACTTTCCGGTCTCGTGAACCGCCTTGTGCAAGCGAACCAATCCGGCCTCATCCACCGCCAGCGGCTTTTCAGCGATCACATGGCACCCTGCGCGCAGGCATTGTTCGATGACTTCCGGATTCATATCCGGACGGGTACTGACGACCACGATGTCAGGTTTTTCTGCGGTCAGGGCCTTTGCTAAATCCTGATAAATCGACGGCACAAATTTTTGCGCCCAGGGATGAGCGAGAAAGCCGTCGAGTTTTTCGTCAGGCAGGGTTTGCACCGCCCCGACCAAACGAACTGGTGCATCGTCGCGCAGCCACTCATCAAACACGCAGACCGCGTGACCGAAGCCACCCACCAGCAGAACCGACACCAATTCATCATTTTTCCCATTCATCATCAAAATCCTTTCCCTTCGCTACACCACAGCAACCTAGTACACTGTAATCCTTAAAACTTTCGAAAATTATCTATCGCATTCGCTCAGGGTTTTAATTATTTTGATCCTATTCTCTCTTTGGTTGCATCTTTGCGGTCATCCATCTCTGTTGCACAGTCGCGCTGGTTCAATCCATATGAAAAACTTCGTTCAGCGAAGTGCAAACCGGAGAATTGTCTGGGTTGGTTTCCATGATGTCGGCCATGAAGGCCCACCACTTTTTGACCAGCGGATGATTCGGAAGGTCAGCGGTCGTGTTGTCATCCGTCAGCTTCCACGAGGCGAAAAGCGTCAGAGTCTCTTCGTCGAGAAAGATGGAATAATCGGATACGCCCGAATCGGTCAGAACCTGTGAAAGCTCCGGCCAGATTTCGTCGTGACGTTTTTTATACTCGGCCTCGAATCCGGGCTTGAGTTTCATTTTAAATGCTTTCCGTATCATATTTTCTCCTCTTTTCGTATATTCATAAAGCTCTATTCATTATTGAAATCCAATACGCGCCGTTGTTCTCCGTACTGGATCGTAACGATCCCGCTGTTCCACTCGGACTGGATGAAGGGGCTATCGTAAACAAGTTTCGGTGCCAGATCAACGACGGTTCCATTGATTTCCGGCAGACGGGAGCGATCGGCATAGAACGTCAATTTATCCCCGCCGAGTGTCTGATAGGTCAGCACCGATTTTTCGAACGAGAGCGGCTGTGACATTGCCGCAGTTTGAAATGCGGCAAAATCCACATAATTCGATTTACGTCCAGCTTCGATGATGACGGGGGTTATCGTATCTTTACAAACCAGCCAGCGACCAAACTGGGCTTTCTCAAAGGATGTGCCCCCCGCCAGCACACGAACGCCAACATAAGCCTCTTTCGCTTCGGCAAATGTCCACGATCCATTTTGAATCGGCTGGGACAGCCCGGCAGTGGAGAAGAAGACGCGCCAGCCTTCTGATGCACCTTCGCCATCAATCGGAGCCCCGCTCTGCCGGGAACTTAGCTGCTGAGAGATCAGGGTTCCTTTCGACTGAACAGACCAGAAGCCGTTCAAAATAGACCTTCCTTTAGCATTGTAGGGTGCGGGATAAACGCGGGCGTCTGGGTCGCCAGCGAAGATGACGCCGGACCAGCGATTCTGACTGCTGATAGCGGCCCAATCTGCTGTCGGGCGCGCCTCGGTAATCAGGGATCCCATGATGAAATCCGGCGTGCAGTAGGTGTAGCGAAAGATGCCGCCGAAATCGGTTTTCAGGCGAAAATTTGGAGGGCGGTCATAGCCCTTTTCGGCCAATCCCATGCGACGCTGGCGAATCTCATAGGGAGCCTTGGCCTGCCATCCGTACGCAATCTGCAACACGATATCGGGCACCTGCCAGGTGGTGGTAACAAACGGAAGCATGGTGTCGTGAACAAACCCCGGATCACCCATGCCTATCAAATACCAGACGGCGCGGCGTAGGAAACTTCCACCCCGTTCTGCGGATTTTGCATAGCAGCGGGTCTGGGCTCCGCCGATAACCGCATCGATCTGCTCTTCAGCCCACATGGCCCAGTACAAATCTAAAAACTGTCCAGCCTGTTTTTTAAAAGCGGGATCATCACTGAAATCATAAAAGTTATATATACTTTTCAGCGTGGCGGTGGCATAGGAGGGTGAATCGATTTCAACGAACATGCCTTTGCAAACCCGCTGGCGAAGATATTCTTTTAAATACGCCGTCCAAGCGGCGTAATGCTCCGCAGGCAGATGGCCGTCCTTGAACGGTTTATCCTGATAGCTGGGAACGTCTCGCAGGATCTGAGAAAAAACCCAGCAGGTAGTGAAATGCTGGGCGTGATGATTTTCGGAGTTTTCAATCCACCAGGTTTGAGACTTTTCAATTTCGGCATCCTTAATCTCCGCCTTTTCGTTGGCCCATTCCCACATGGTTTTTTCCAGCACGGCGCAAGTCTCCGCAGAGAGCCGGTTCGGCACTTTGGTGCCGCGCGGGCCATAGAAAATATAGAGGCGGGCCAGCGCATCGCACGCGCTGGGAAAGCTGTGGACTTCAAAGAAGGTCTGAGGCCGATCAAGGTGATACTGACACATTTCCCGCAAGGCGGCATTCGCCTCGTCGAACTGTTCATTCAGACTGCACGCCCGCATAGCAAACAGCACGATCGATTGCGCATAGTGGCGGGTGAAATCCCCGCGATTGTTCCAGTTCTTATCGATCGCCGCGCGCACCAGCGGCTTGCCGGCATCCTTCGCAAAAAACTCAACACGACGATTATGTGTCTCGGCACGAATCTTAGAAATTTGTTCTGCTGTTAAAGGCTCCGCCGCCAATACCTGCCCGCCAATTAGAAGCACCCCACATAAAATCAGTTTGTTTCGCATATCGTTTGCTCCGTTTATTCTGTTTCGATTCTTAAAAAAAGTCGATTCGAAACATTCGTAATGACATAGCGGCTTTCAGGCGGAGTGCCGGGTATGCCGGACGCTTTTTTGCTCCAGGGACCCGTCACCAGATTGGTGGAAGTGAACACACTGTAGCTTTTCCCTTGCACGGCTTTCCAAAAGAGATTTGAGCCGCCAACCAACCCGGTCAGCTCAAGCCGCGATGTGGCATCCCACGGATCGGTACCGGCGATGAATTCCTGCCGATCAGTGAACGAATCGCCGTCAGTATCACTGGTTCCATCTGAAAATCCCAAATTTCTGAAATGCTGAATTTCCCAGTCGTCGGCCATGCCGTCGTTGTCGTTATCGGCGGCAATCGTGGGGGTAAAGAATCTGGGCGAAAAACTTGCGGCCACCGCCACACAACCGCTGGTGGTTGCGCTCCACGTGTAGATTTTTGCACCCGCAACAGCCTCCACCTGATAGCCAGCGTTGCCGACCGAGGAGTTGCTGTCGCCCGAATAAAGGGTATTTCCAAAATTTGAACTCAACGCGCCGGCTCCATTTTCTGTATAAACCCCCATAACCAGCGCATTTATACTCAGATTTGTTAACCCGAGCGTAGTGGAATTTATCGCTGAAGAGGTCTGCTCCGGAGCTCCTTGAGCCACATTCAGAAGACTTAGCACCCCAACACGGGACCCCGTGGCTGCGCTAAAACGCACGGTCACGTTCCCGGAAGAAAGCGACGGCGCATCCAGATACCAGATCGCTGAGTTCCGTCCGTTATTACGGAAGATGGCCTGCGTAAAGTTTTGGCTACCATATGTTACATTGGTAATCACAGCCGTATTGCTTTCCCAGCTCGCGGCCACCACCAGCTTACTTCCCGTCCCTGTAGCCGGCGAAAAGTTGGCAATGACATTTGAGGTGGCAGTTTCTGAAGTTTCATAATGCTGAGCACGGCCGCCCGCTATGACCGTATCCGAAAAAAACGCCGATATTTTCACCTCGTCCATATCGCCGACATAGTTGTTTATATTTTTTTGCGAGCCGATAAAGACATTGCGCTGATTGGGGACGAAGGCTCCAATCCCTGGAGCGGTCCGGGTCTCAATTCCAGTCACCAGCTGGATCTGGGCACCGTCATAAACTGCCTCAATATATTGCCAATCATTCGACGTGCTGATCGAGGCGGTGATTTCAATCTGATTGGTTGCGCTGGTATCCAGCGTGTTGCCGGAACGGTTGATATTGAACGTCGCGTTCGTTGGGCTCGCACTGAGATAAATCTGGTCGTAAACATGGAACAGCGTTCCTCCCGCATCACCGGGATGCAGGCGTATCCAACCCTGATAGCGGAACGTGCTCCGGTTGGCTGGCCAGGCATTTGCGGTCATCAGATACTGATCGCCCGTCTTAAAATCGCAACGGATGGCGCCGCCAAATTTACCGTCTGCGATCTGATGAATCGAATTGGTGCTGTCGGGATGCACGGTCGGAACGTTCGTCTCGAAATTCCAATGGTAGATCGTGCCAGCGTCATCGGCAAAGGGTGCCACGCCATGCATCATTCGGTCGGATTCGTAGTCAATGATCACGGGGCCTCCCGCAAAATCGCCTCGCAGATAGGGAGAATCGTAGGCCTTTTCTGGGGAAAGATTCAGCGCAACGCCATCGACTCGCGGCAGTTGGCGCTGATCCGAAAAGAGTGTCAGCGTGGTGTCATAAAACGAACTTCTGTAATCAACCCGCCCAGCCACAACCGTCAGATTGTTGTTCAGAATAGAGGACTGAAATGCTGAGAAACTCGAAAAAGCCGTGGCCGGAGCCGCTTCAATAATGATAGGAGAAAATTCGTTGGTCAGCACCAGCCATTTACCCTGAGCCGGATAATTCGTTTCGTCCTGCCAGCTGCCAACACTATCGATGACGCGAACGGCGGCATAAGCCTGCGGAGCTTCTGCAAAGATCCAGCCGCCCGATTCGGTTCGTGTCAAAGAGTCACCAAACCAGATCCTCTGCCCATAAGCATTCGAGATGCGCGTCACGCCCGCATCGCTCCTGAATCTTCGCTGGAGGATCTGTACCCCGCGCTTCTGAACGCCCCACTCGGCATTGTAGACGCTACCATCTGCCGGTTCATAGGGTTGAGTGAAGATCCGGGCTGTATCATTCCCAGCAAAAAGAACACCGTTCCAGTGGTTCTGACTGCTAGCCGAGCTCCAATCATCCATTGTCAATAAATCGACCTGACTCATTCCCATCACAAAATCCGGGGTTACCCAGGTGGTTCGCAGTAAATGGCCGCCGTCGGCATCAAGTGCTGTGTACGTACTCGGGGGCAAAGAAGGAGGCATCCAGACCGGAGCACGATCTGCAAGACCAGGACGACGGGAGACCACCTGATAACTGCCACGCCCTTCGACATCAAGAGCCAGTCCGACAACGGCCCGTGACGGTCGCCAGAGTGTCGTGACGGCGCACATAAATCCAGGGTGCGGGTTGACAGGAGCCGCACCCACCCCGAAGTGATACCAGCCCGTCCCGGGACCGCCGCCGCCGTTAAAAGAAGTTTCGGGATAGTTCCGGTGACGGCTTCCGCCGAGAACCCCGTCGATCTGCTCCATGGCCCAATCGGCCCAATAGATGTCCAGCAACGCGGCGGCCAGTTGTTTCAACTCCGGATCCTCCGCAAAATCCGCAAGATTATACCAGGTATTGACGGTGTATTTGGCATAGGTGGGCGAGGCCACTTCAATGGTCAATCCGTGGGTCGCGCACGCACGAATGTATGCCTTGAAATAAATATCAAAGGCAGCAGCCATTTGTGCGGGGGTTGAGCCGTCGGCATAGGTGCGGTTCTGATAGTCAGGATGGTTTTTAAAAATCTGAGCCGCGCCCCAGAAGCTGACCCAAGCCTGCATATGATGATTTTCGCTACCCCAATAGAAGTTAACCATATTCGTAGAAGCCAGACCGATCTTGCAGATGGGTGCAGCCCAGTTCCACAACATTTCAAGAACGGCATGTTCCGCATTCGTGCTCATGCGCCCTGAGGAAAATCCGCTCTGAGCGGAATAAAGAAAATAGATCCGCTCCTGCAAATAAGCGTGCCAGTGAAAACTCCCACCAAGTATTGCATCCCCATAGAGGCCATTGGTCACGCTGGCAATCAATTCGGAATCCGCCAGCGTATTTGAGGTGTTAAGTCCATAGGCACCCAATGCAAAATCTTCCGTCCGCCAAAGCCCTGTGGCAGGATAAGGATTCGTCAGTTGCCGGGTCAGGGTCTGTACCTGCCGGGCGACAGTTTGGCTCAGCGCGTCATCAATGAGCGTAGCTTTTGATTTGGCAACCGCGGTAAAACGACCGGAAAATCCCTGCACATCAAACTTCTCGGCATTTCCCACCGTTCCATTGAAGTTCATGTGCTGACAGTAAATGCCAAATGCCGTAATATTGGTAAACGTCGAGCCTGCGATGGTGCTGCCCAGATTCGTGACATTCAAAAACTGGTTGGATACCGGATCGAACGCATACCAATCGGCGGCATACGGGTTAATCGCAAGAACTGCATACGCATTGTTCACAGCAGGCTTTTTAACCGTTGCGTACCAGCGTGTTCCATTCTGCACAAGAAAACCGATCGTGGCCGCATTGGTGTTTCTCACATAAGCGTCCAGCACCGCACCATCGGTCGCATCGGAAAACCCAAGCTTCCCAGCCGAGTTCAATCCGTTGAGGAAGTCCGCTTTTTTTACAAAATAGGCTACGGACATGCTCATCGGATTAGACCCGAGGGTATTCGGATTAGTTTTTTGTAGCTGATTAGGATTGGTTGATGCCGACCATCTGTAAATCCCGACATCCGTCGGAGCTGAAGTACTGCTATGATTAACCAACTGTAGCCCAGTGTAAAGCGGTCCGGTTTTTCCGGTCGGAGCAAGATAACGACTGTCCGCAGACGGTGAGTATGCAGAACCGAACGGAATCCGATAGGCGGCGTCGGAGACGGCGTCAAACGTATAGTCTCTCGTGGACGTTGTTGCAGCGCCGAGCCCCTGACCGATCCCAGTCCCAGTGGTACCGTTTTCGTAGGATCCTCCCCAGTTCACGCCCGGCACGCCATCTGCCAATGCGATTCCCGCCCAAAGGGCAATAACTGCACTTAATATGGTGTATGATCTTTTTATCGCAACCTCTATTACTTCTTCGTTAGAAAAATATAAAACCGCCCGGCCCACTTTTTAAATAGAGGCCGCCGCAAGCGACTCCTTCTTCCTGGGGGAAGATGTCACATCCGAAACAAACACCTGCATACCATGGCGGTCCGCCTCGCACATGGCATTAATCACCTGAACCGCATGCGCAATCAGTTGCGGGTCGATTTCACCAGCCAGCGGCTTCCCGCATCGAATGGCATCACGGAAAGTTTCCCATTGATATTTCCCGGCCAACTGCTCGGTCTCCAGCTCAACGGATCGGGTGAACACTAGACCGTCAGAATCAAGCGCCTGAAGGCACAGTTTTTTTGAAAGCATATCGTGATTCTCAGCGGTCCTCGTCACCTCGCCTTTGACTGTGCCGCGCGCAAAGTGGATGCACAGGTTGTTGGCATAACGATGTCCGTCATCAATGCAGTACGAAGCGAACACACTGCCCAGTGCCCCATTTTTAAACTGCAGGGAAAGCTCGGCGTTATCCGGGGTCGGTCGCCCAGTAAAGAGTCTGGAATGAGCGACGCTCACCGCATCCACTTTACCGCATAGGCGCAACAGCTGGTTGATGCCGTAAATGCCCAACCGAAATACTGGAGCGACCGGACACTGTTCCGGATCATCATACCAACTACCATCCGCCTTTTCCTGATAGCGGGTGTAGGTTTCCCAGCGCACAGCAACTGGACGCCCAAGCTGGAATTCCTCCTGCCATTTCAGAATGTGCGCGGTTTCCTGATCCGGCAACGGTTCAGGCGAGTTGATGTGCACGACTTTATTCAGGGCTCGAGCCTCCTGCAATACGGAGAGTGCATCCTCTGCGTTTAATTCAAACGGCTTAGTGGTCATCACATGTTTTCCCGCACGAATAATTTTACGAATCAGTGCGGCACGACCTGTAGGCGGCGTAAAAAGGCCAACCGCTTCGATAGAGGAATCCGCAAGTATTTCGTCCAGCGAAAGGTACTGCCGCACCTGGTGTCTCCGAGCAACAGCAGCAGATTGCTCTTCATTCAGATCAAACACACCCGCCAGCTCAATAAACGGAGCGCCCGGCCCGGTGGTGATCTGGCAGTCAACGATATATTCACCAAACCGCAAACCAACCACCGCCATTTTAATTCTATTACTCATCAGATACTTCCTTAAAAGTTGTTCAGTCAAAGGTCTTAAAGTCGGAAGGTCTAAGGTCAGATTCCCGACTATCGACTTTGGACCTTTCGACCTTTGACGGCCGCTCTGCGGCTCTACTCTTCTTCTGTTTTCCTCAACGTATAAATCGTCAGACCGTTCACCTTTTCACCCACCGGACGCGGAGCCAGGAAACTGGCCAGCCAGCCGACAATGATGCAAGTGAACACACCCACCGCCAGATAGGCCATTGAATGCATGTTTAAATAGAACTTCGCGTAGAAGTTGGCCGCGACCGAGGCTAAGGCTCCAATACCGACCCCGAACGCGTTCGCCCGGCGACTGAAAATCCCTAACACAAAAAATCCGGTAATCGGAGCCAGAATCATTCCGGTAATCATCAGAGCCAGATCCCAGACCGACAGCAGATTCGTCCGGGCGAGCAGCAATGCCGCCACCGTTCCAAATACGCCAAGCGAAAAGGCCAGCACCTTGCCGACAATCAGGCAGCTGTGATCCGTCGCTTTTTTGAAAAAGCGGCGATACACATCTTCCATTCCAATGTTGGCGACACTGTTGACCGCACCGGAAACGGTGGACATGGTTGCCGCCAGCAGCGCGGCCACCACCATCCCGGCCATGCCGGGCGGCAGGTTCTGCGCCGCAAAGAAAGGAAAAATTCCGTCCGCTTTCAGGGCGGGACTTAATCCGGCTGGATGCTGCTTATAGAAAAGAAACAGCAACGTTCCCATGGCAAACAGAGTCGCATTCATGGGGATGGCAACCGCCAGCTGCGTCAGGACTGCTTTGCGGGCTTCCTTTTCGTCGCGCGTGCACTGCACCCGCTGAATAAAGTTCTGATCGCCGATCATCCCCATCGCGATCGAAAGATTGTTACTAAACAGAATCAGGATGATGGGAGCCGTCCAGTCAAAACTGGTATCAAACAATTTTAACTTGCCCATTTCACGAAGCGAATCCATCGCCACAGCGGGAACGATATCCAGCGAACAGAGCACCCAAATCAGGCAGATCGCGACCGCGCCCAGCATTACTACCGCCTGAAGAACATCAGTCCAGACGACGGCTTCAAGGCCGCCCAGCGTCACATAAATCGTCGCCACAACCCCCATAATCAAAATACTGTATTCCATCGGTAGCCCGAAAATCGAACTGATGGCAATGGCTGGTAAAAGCAACGTAGCGGCCATGCGCCCGAGCATCTGATTGAGCGAGAAAATGAGCGATCCCAGCAAACGGATCGGCAGGTTATAGCGCTTTTCCAGATATTCATTCGCCGTTGCAATTTTCAACCGGCGGGCCAGCGGAATGTAGACCAGCATGACGAGCGGTAGCATGGTCAACACAAAATAAAATACGCCGGAAAAATAGATCCAGTTTTCTGAATAGGCCTTGCCCGGCATCGCCATCAGACTGATCGCGCTGGCGCCATTAGCAAACAAACTGAGTCCGGCCGCCCACCACGGAATGCGCTTGCCGGCGCGGAAATAATCGCTGCTCGATTTCTCGCGCTTCGAGAAAAAAATGCCAAGCCCGATCAACGAACCCGCCAGTAAGGCCACCACCAAATGATCCCAGACACCGTATTTGGTCGGTGTCAGCAACGCGGTTCCGGTAATAGTTTCTGCATTAGAAAACAGGGTAAATTCGTTGCCGGACGCGAACGCCCCCGTCGGCACAACGGTCTGCGGCAACCGCCCCATTGGAATCCAATTATCCGTGATCCGGTTATACGCCAGAATCCGGTCATTCGGGCGAACCGTATCAAAGAAAAGCAGGTGCGCATCTCCACAAGCAACGCCAACCGCGCCGCGTAGATTTTTCGGCGCTACAGAACGAGAACTCCACTCATCGCGAATCGGATTATAGACACCAATTTCTGTTCCGGACGGGCCTAGACCCGTCACATATAATGTACCGTTCAGGGTCACCGGAACTGGACGACTCACCGCCGCCACTGGAAGAGACGAGCAGGAGATCCAACCGGACTCTGGAGCATCGAGATTCAACTTGAGTAGCGTTGAACCGCCAGCAACAAACAATATATTTTTAGAAATTACTGCACCAGGCCGGGACAGCGCAACGGGAAGATCCGGCAGATGCTCTACGACCACGTTCCCATCCGTTACCGTGTATCGGTTGACCGAGGCATCAGCGCCGCCTGCCAGAATGACTTTTCCCA
>JBBQSL010000094.1:0-12712 GCA_038213895.1 Kiritimatiellales bacterium
AATCCATGGAAAATAAAGCCGTAGTTGTCATTCAAAGACAATGCCAGAAAAATCAAGTCTTGCCGATAAAAACGCACCGTTTTTAGCAAATATTTTCAGAAAAATTCATCGTGCAAAAGCGGCTTAACTAAGTGCCATTCGTGACGGGCAGTAGCTTTTCCGCCAGTCATGATGTTTCCGTCTATTCCGGAGACGCGTATTGGCGGGCAACACTCGTGGTTTCCGGCGACGGCGTCACGCTGATGGACGAAGGCGATGACTTTAAGGACTCCCCCTATGACACCCCATCAAAAATTGTTTTATATTCGATCAAAAAAAACGCCGAAGTCCAGTTGCGGCTTGAGTATATTGGCGCGTATCCGATCGAAGGATCGGTTTGGATCAATGGGATAGCCCGTGACGTTTTTGAAAAAACGGTGACCATCGACCGCGCGGAAGCTATGACGACTGGGCCGTCGTTTTTCACGGTGGGTGCCACCGTCATTACCGGGCAGGAAGAGCGTCGAGATGCGGAAGGGCAACCTTACATGGTGGATATCCTAACTCCCATTCAAAACCAGTTTGCAATCAAAACCCAGTTTTGGAAGCCGCTGGATGTCAAGATTGTCAATCCGACGGGCGGGTATAATTTCCGTATCGAGTCGTCGAGCGTTACCCCAAAGATTGTAAACGGCGGTGTTGTGGCCCAATACAGCGCTTTGCCGGATGTCGGCGTCAAAATGGTGAAGGGTGACGAATCGCTTTTGGAATTCACGGAGGCGTGGTTCCGTACCGATGAGTATGGCTCGGCAGCAATCAATTTTCTCGGTCCACTGGAAGCTGGTAATTATACCAATGGCTGGCTGAGCGAAGCGGTGACCCTCAATGCTGCGAAAAACGGGGTGGAGCTTGAAACGACGAAAAGCGTCGGCCTGCCATTTGCCCGAGTGGAATCGGCCGTGAAAGTCTGGTTGATCGATGACTTGGGTAGCGAGGTCCTAGAACCAATTTATCCTGGCTATTATTTAACGAAAGGGCAGATTGTCCAGATTGGAACCGAGCTGGTCGGTGGCCAGTTCAGCGTGGAATATGCCAATGGTCAGAAGGTGGTTCTCTCTGCGGAAACCTTCGGAGGGTTCCGCGCCACGATTGGCGAGGGCGATACAACGCAGGGGTATACGCTGATCTGGCTGAATTTCAGACAGAAACTCCAAGACTGGCACGATATGCCGCAACGCTGTCTGCGCATGCAGATCTACAAGAAAATTGCGGGTGTGCTGGATACGGCGCTGGGCATTCCGGATTCTGCGGGATGGGTTACAGAGACGCCTGGCGGCGCATTGGAAAAATGGATGGCAAAATGGGGCGAGGCCGCCTACCAGACCTCGGGTCGACAACCGCAACTTGAACGTAGCGCGTGTGCGTTGTCGGAGCCGATTGATGGACAGCCCATGATGTTGAGCGAACCACTGGCCACACAGAGAATGCAGGCGACAGGAATGAATGAATCCGCCCACGTAGATATCAGTTTCAATACGGACGGATCAGTTTATTTTGAAAACATGGCCGGTAGCGTTCAACTCAACCGCGATGGTGTTGCAATGGCCTCGCTAGCTCCATCCACCGCTGTGCTAGTGTACCCGTCCCCAAACTCTTATCATTCTGTGCTGACAGCACCTGCAACCAGCACGACGGCATGGAATGCCCCGGAATCGGTTCCGTGGATTTTTTCACCTGCTGACGGGGAGACTCTTTTCTCTCGCACCCCCGAGTTAAGCATCAATATGGATGCAGACAACGGGCTGGTTTCGGAAACCTGTCGCATCCGTTTAGACGACCGGGATGTGACCGACTGGTTCCTTGTCGATTCCAGTATGCCCACTGGCCGGGTACCGTCTGCCGACCCGTTGGACTCCGGGTTGCACACGCTGACTCTGCGGTGTACCGCCCTGAACGGAGAACAGGTGTCGCAGAGCGTCTCTTTCGTGGTGAATGCGCTGCCGGCTGAAACGGCATACCTCCAGGCCACGTCTTTCAGCAACGGCGTATGGCTTAGCTGGCAGGCTGTGCCGCAAGTGGCAGGCTACAGGGTGTGGCGCGCTGCAGCGGTGAGCGGAGGGAAAACCGAACTCACCTCCATGCAACGGACTCAACCCGGTTTTCTGGATCAAGCCCCGCTGTCAACCAATGTCTATTGGATTGAAACCATCGATGCGGTGGGACTGCACAGTCTGATGTCCAATTCGACTTCATGCGCATGGAACAGTTCGCTTCCGGCAGCTCCGTCAGTTGGGGACGTGCAAGGACTCTCCTGTGTCGAAGTTCCGCAGGGAGTGAAAATCCAATTCGATGAAAGCGCCAAGGCCACCGCCCGCTGGGAATTGGCGCGGGCGACAGCGGAGACTGGGCCGTTTGCCCGGCTGGCCGCCGATGACGAGACCCTTGCGGAAGGCTACATTGACCGTCAGGTGCTTCCCGGCACAACTTACTTTTACCGCCTGACCCCGATGCAACTCGATGGAACGGCAGACACTCCGCACGTTGCATCTATCACCGCCGGATCCGTTCCCGGTTCGGTGACTGGATTCAATGGCTATTTTAGTGGAACGTCCGCCCAGTTGCAGTGGAACCCGCTTGGAGATTTTCGCGCAAACGGGTTGCGCATATACCGCAGTACCGACGGCGGACAAAGCTACCAGCTGCGTGTATCCGTTGCTGCAACAAACCGAATCTACGCCGATTCAGAGATCACGGTTAACACCCCGTATCTCTATCAGATACGCAGCTTCGGATCGGGCGGAGAAGCTGGGTCAGTGAGCGTGGGGCTTATGGCTTATTCGATCGCAGAGCAAGAGGCCATTATCAATTTTCAGAACAATGAAACCCGCCTGCCTGAAGGAGCGGGTGAGGTTCATGTGCCGGTCACACGTAGCGGAAACTTAGGTGAGTCGGCTTGCATCCGCTATGAAACCGAATACATGGGATCAGCGGAAACAGACGTTGATTTCAAAAAAACCACCGGAACACTGGTTTTTGATGTCGCGCAGACTGATGCGGAAATTGTGGTTCCGTTATTGGCGGACGCAGTCCATGAAGATCCGGAAAACTTTCGTCTCCGGATGTGGGGCGCGTATGGCGCTGCGACTGGCAGTAACACGTATACGTCCATCATTTTGGACGAATCCGACATTATCCTCATGGCGGACTACCAGTCAGAAATCACCGTGAACGAAACCAACCCACAGGTGTTTATCTGGGTCGAACGGGCGCTTCCGTCGCAACGCGAAGTTTCCATTGAAGTCGCTTTGTCCGCCGAGGCCGGAACGGCTGTTGCGGGCGTTGATTATGTTGCTTTTGTTCCGCAGCGTCTTGTTTTCGCCACCAACGAGATCCGCAAGGCCTTCGCGATTGGCCTGTTGGCCGACGGGGTGAAAGATGGCGAAAAACAACTGAATGTAGAACTGCGCAGTCCGCTGGGCGGTGCCTGTCTCGATGCGGGGTTCTCTGCGCAGACGGTTAAAATCCGGGATAATGAAACCCACCCCGGGCAGATCGCTCCGGTTCTCTCCAGCTCCATTCTGGTGGTACCGAAAGGACAGAATAGTATTCAGATTCCTGTCGAGCGGCTGGGCGGTACAGACGATTCAATCGGCTCATTCATCGACACCATGGGTGGGCCGCTTCCGTGGGGATCAATCTCCGTATCGCCATCGTCACTAACCTTCGCAGAAGGGGTGACTTCGACCGTTTTAACCGTCACGTTGGACCGCAGTGGGCTGGATCCGCGCATTGCACCGTTCGGCGTTTTGAATATCGTCAACACTTCCTATCCGAACGAAACACATCAGGTTGTGCTCCTCTTTTCACACGACGAACCGACAACTCCGGCCTATGAGTCGTGGATTGCAAACTATTCTGTCGGTGGACAAACTGCGGTTTCGGACGATCCCGACGGTGACGGCGTCATCAATCTGGTTGAATTCGCACTGGGCACACGACCTGATCAGGCATCGTCCCGGCCAGAGTCAAAATACAACATCGAAGGAGGACTTCAGTTCTCAATGCGGATCAATCCCGACCCCCGTCTAGCGGTCATCGGGGAATTCTGTTCCGATTTAGTTTCCGGCGAAAAAACCTACAGTGCTGGCTGGTGGAGTTGGGACGATGAACGAGAGCTGTTTTCTGCGGACTATTACCAGTCCGACTTTGGTATCAACCGACTGTTTGGTCGGCTGAAATTCATCTGGCTGGGTGACTAGCGTCCGCCCGCATTGCCAATGTTTAGAAACTTTCGATAATATCTTTCAAGATACTATAAAGAAATCTTTCAAGGTTAGGAAAAGTCCGTTACATTTTTTCAAACCTGTCACGCTGGGTTTTCTGGCGTGGAGCAAAAGGAGATGGAGGCGGATGATTGGAAGGCGTGTCAACGAAGAGGGTGAAATTTATAAAGTTCGGGCGAATGATCTGCCTAGTGCACTTCAGCCGCGTGAGAAATTTGACCGTCTTGGTCCAGAAAATCTTTCTGAAAGTGACTTGCTGGCACTACTTTTGCGAACCGGAACGACCGGCCTGAATGTCGTCGAACTGGCCGAAACGCTGTTAATGCAATATGGATCGCTCAGCGCACTCTCCAGATCCTCGGTCGCCGAATTGCAGAGATTTCACGGGATCGGCAAAGAAAAAGCAAAAATACTTAAAGCCGCTCTGGAGATGGGGCGGCGACTGGTGCGGGAAAATATCGGAGAAAATCCGCGGCTGGCATCACCCGAAGAAGCTGCGGCCGTTTTGCGGGAGCGCGCCCGCGGTTTAGATCGCGAGATTTTTTGGGTGCTATTGCTCGATACAAAAAGTCGGATGATGGCCCCTCCGTTTGAGGTGTCGAAAGGCACGTTAAACTCCAGCCTGGTGCATCCTCGCGAGGTTTTTAAACCAGCGGTGCAACATTCCGCATCCGGTATGATTCTGGCGCATAATCATCCGTCCGGCGACCCATCACCGTCCGCTCAGGATGTCCGTATCACCAAAAAATTGATCGAGGTTGGGAAGACGCTGGAAATTAAAGTGTTGGATCATATAATCATCGGACGTAAAACCAGTGACGGAGCGAATGATTTTGTTAGTTTGCGTGAATCTGGCCTGGCGGAATTTGAGGAGCGATGAAAAAGCTTGAACCTATGCTCTAAATGACAATAATCCTTTGCATCTTCAGGGCAGGGTGAAATTCCCGACCGGCGGTGACAGTCCGCGAGCCGCGCAGTTGCGGGGCAGATGCAGTGAGATTCTGCAACCGACAGTACAGTCTGGATGAAAGAAGATAAACAGAATGCGAAAACCTTTCTGCCCTGAAAGACTGTGGTCTTCAGGGTTTTTGCGTTTGAGGGATATTTGACATGAGTAAAAAGCTGTTCGACTCGATGGAGGATATTCTCAGTGCCATGCGGCGCGGAGAGATGGTGCTAATCACCGATGATGAAAATCGCGAGAACGAAGGCGATGTGATTTGTGCGGCAGAAACCTGCACCCCTGAGCAGATTAATTTTATGATAACTTATGCCCGCGGGCTGGTCTGTGTGCCGGTCACGGCGGAGCGGGCTGAGCATTTGGGCTTGAAGCGGATGAACGTCTCGCATGAAGGCGATAAATTTAAAACGGCGTTCACCGTTTCGGTTGATGCGGCGAGCAGCACCACTGGAATCAGTACGGAAGAGCGGGCTCGCACGGTTCGTTTGCTGGTTGCCTCCCAAACGCGTCCTGAGGATTTGGTCTGTCCCGGACACGTTTTCCCGCTAATTGCTATGGATGGCGGTGTTCTGGAGCGGGCAGGGCATACGGAGGCGACGATTGACCTGACCCGTATGGCTGGTCTTCAGCTGTCCGGTGTAATTTGTGAAGTGACTAATGACGACGGAACGATGGCTCGCCTGCCGGAGCTGATTAAGTTCGCAAAGAAGCATAATTTAAAGATGACCTCCGTGGCAGAAATTGCCAAATACCGTTATGTACATGAGCAACTTGTGAACATGGAGCGACAGGTTCGGATGCCGACGGACTACGGGGATTTCACCCTGCGCATTTACAGTTCGGTGGTGGACGATAAAGATCATCTGGCGTTGTTTTTTGGCCATCCGTCGCCGGAAAAACCGTATCCGCTGGTGCGCGTGCATAGCGAGTGTCTGACCGGCGATGTATTCGGTTCTCAGCGATGTGACTGTGGCCAGCAACTTCAACATGCCATGCAGATGATCAGCGAATACGGCTATGGGGCACTGGTTTACATGCGGCAGGAGGGGCGTGGCATTGGGTTAACGAAGAAAATTCACGCGTACGAGTTGCAGGATCAAGGAATGGACACCGTAGAGGCTAACGTGGAGCTTGGCTTCGCCGCCGACCTGCGCGATTACGGTATCGGGGCCCAAATTCTCAAAGATTTGAAGATGACCGAAATCCGGTTGATTACTAATAACCCCGCGAAGATTGAAGGATTGGATAAATACGGTATTGAGATTGTCGAACGGGTGCCGATTGTGCTTCCTTCAACGCCGCATAATGCACGTTATCTGAACACCAAGCGGGACAAAATGAAACATATGCTCTAAATCCGGCGAGTACACCGGATTTAGATAAGAATTTGCGCTAGCAAATTTGGGAGAAGTAATGGGTAAGGGAATTAAAAAAATAGATTTAGATGCGAGTGAATTGCGCGTGGCGATCGTGGTGAGTCGGTTTAATTCGGAGCTGACCGACCAATTGGCGGCGGATGCTTTCCAATGTTTGGAAGGAAATGGAGCAAAAGGTTCGGATATTGAAATTTTTCATGTGCCGGGTGCGTATGAAATCCCGGTGGTAATAAACGAATTGGCCAAGAGTGGGAAATACGATGCGCTGATTGCTCTGGGGGTTGTGGTGGAAGGCGAAACCCAGCATGCACAGATGATCGGCGAATCGACCGGAATCGTCTTGCTTGATATTGCTTGCCAATACAGCGTTCCGGTGATTAATGAAATTGTAGGCACGCGCAACTGGGATCAAGCGGTGGCACGTTGCACCAGTGGCCGGACGAGTCGTGGATGGTATGCCGCTGAGGCTGCTATTGAAACTGCCAATATTTTGAAAATCATAAAGGGATCTAAATGAGTAAAATGACGGGTCGCCGTCAGGCGCGGGAGTGGACGGTTCAGTTTTTGTTTCAGACGGAGTTTAATCCCGGTGACTTAGACCCGGCTTTGACCATCTTTTGGAATGATGAGGAAAAAAACCCAACAGATCGTGACCGGACGTATGTGAATGAAGTGGTACGCGGTGTTCTTGAAAAACAACGTGAGATTGACCGGACAATTTCAAAATATACCGATAATTGGGATGTGGATCGTCTAGGTGTGCTCGATCGCATCGTTTTACGTGTTGCGACGTACGAAATGTTTTTTCGCAACGACATTCCGCCGGTTGTTTCGATCAACGAAGCGGTGGAAATTGCCAAGGCTTATAGTGGTAAAGATTCAGGACGTTTTGTAAATGGTGTTCTTGACCGGATTCAGAAGGAATTGGATCGTCCATCACGCAGTATGAATATGCCAAAATGATTCTGCACGAACCATTTATGCAGCGGGCACTTACGCTGGCAAAGCGCGGGGAGGGGCTGACACGCCCTAATCCGCCGGTCGGTGCCGTGCTGGTGAAGAATGGAGAAATCATTGCGGAAGGCTTTCATAAAAAAGCTGGCGGGGATCATGCGGAGGTCGCTTGCCTGCGGCAGGTCGAAAGTCAAAAGTCTAAAAGTCTAAAGTCAGCCACACTGTATATAACTCTCGAGCCGTGTTCAACGACCGGTCGCACACCGCCTTGCACCGACTTGATTCTGGCGCGCGGAATAAAGCGGGTCGTCATCGGCGCAAAAGATCCCAATCCGGTGCACGCCGGGCGGGGCATCCGTATTCTGCGCCGCGCAGGCGTTGAAGTAATCATCGGTGTCTGCCGCGCCGAAGCCGAGGCGCTGATTGCGCCGTTCGCCAAACGTATTCTCACCGGCATGCCCTATGTCACGCTCAAGCTGGCCTTGACCGTTGACGGACGCATCGCCGACGCCTCCGGAAAATCGAAATGGATTACCGGCGCGCAGTCGCGGACTAAAGTACAGGAACTGCGGCGTGCTGCTGACGCCATTATGGTTGGTGCGGGGACTGTGCGTGCAGACAACCCGTCATTGCTTCCTCGTCCATCCGTAGGCCGTATGCCCTGGCGTGTGATCATCGGCTCAACACTTCAGGCGAACGCCAAGGTGCTTACGGATGAAGCGGCGGATCGGACGCTGGTCATGAACGGTTCGCTAAAAAAGATTCTGCTGGATCTTGGGAAACGCGGTGTAATGCACGTGCTTTGCGAAGGTGGCGGTGAACTGGCTGGCTCGCTGGTGCGTGCAGGGCTAGTGGATGAGTTTGCTTTTTTTGTTGCGCCCTCGTTACTTGGTGGTGATGGGGTTCCAATGGTTGGAAAAAAAGGGTGGACGTTACGAAAAATGCCGCTTTTAAAATTCCAAACCTTGGAAAAATGCGGGAAAGATGTTTTCATTAAAGCGTTACCGCTTGGGAGGAACTAATGTTTACAGGAATTATTCAACGGCTCGGAACTGTTGTTGATGTGAAAATGCATGGCGCGGCAGGACGAATTACGCTCAAGCCGAATAGTCCGTTTGATGCATCAATTCGTCTGGGCGACAGTATAGCTGTAAACGGCGCTTGTTTAACTGTTGCTGCGATGGAAGGCGAAAACTTCTGTTTTGATGTACTCACGGAGACCTTTGATAAGACCAATCTTGGCGAAAAAGGCTGTGGATCTATAGTGAATCTTGAGCGCGCGCTGGCACTGGGCGATATGCTTGGCGGGCACATTGTTAGCGGCCATGTGGATGGCACTGGACGGGTGCGACGGATTGACCGAGTTGATCGCGATTGGAAATTTGAGATCGAATGTGCACGAAATTTGCTTATGTTAATGGTGTATAAGGGCTCGATTGCGCTCGATGGCATTTCTCTCACGGTTGCGGAGTTGAAGGATGACGCGTTTGTGGTGCACATTATTCCGCATACTTTGGAAGAAACAGACATGGCGGAGTTCAAGCCAGGTACCAAGGTAAATCTTGAGGCTGACATTCTCGGGAAGCACGTCCAGCGTATTCTTGAGTTCGGCGGCGGGCAGGGTTACCGTCTCAATTTTGAGAATAAATAGTGAGGAACCTTTATGGAGCAAAAAAGAATTCTGCTGGTTGATGATGAGGAGGCCATCAGGAAAATGGTACGCGCCATATTGGGCAGCGAATTTTATGACTTTACGGAAGCCGTTAACGGTATGGACGCTCAGAAACTGCTCGAGAACCAAAAGTTCGATTTAATTATTACGGACGTCATTATGCCCGATTGCGACGGTATTGAGCTGGTGATTGCTATACGCAGAAAGTTGCCGGATATTAAAGTGATTGTTATGTCCGGAGGTGGACGCGTGCGAGCGGGTCACTATCTTGATCTCGCTGGTAAATTGGGCGCAGCCCGTGTTTTTGAAAAACCGTTTAATACAGCGCTTCTTCGTCAAGCCGTTAAGGAATTGATTGGTTAAACAACTGAAATTAATAGGAAATAATGAAAGAATCCGAGCTGCTCAAACTCTTTGAACAAACTCAGGCGTTGCTTAATGGCCATTTTGAACTTCGCTCGGGACTCCACTCCAACCGTTTTTTTCAGTGTGCCTTGCTACTGCAATATCCCCGCATCGCCGAAACGGTTTGCATAGCTCTGGTGGAGAAAATGAAAGCCGTTCTCGGCGAGCTGAATGTGGATACAGTGATTTCCCCGGCACTCGGCGGTATTCCCGTTGGGCATGAAGTGGCTCGGGCCCTCGGTTTGCGGTTTATTTTTGCTGAGAAAAATACTGAAAAGATGCTGACCATGCGCCGGTTTAAAATCGAAAAAGGCGAGCGATTTCTCGTGGCGGAAGATGTTATTACCCGTGGCGGACGTGTTCAGGAGACCATTGATATTGTTACGCAAAACGGCGGCGTGGTTCAGTCTGTCGGTGTGCTGGTTAACCGTAGTGGCGGTAAGGCAAAGTTTGACTACCCGACGGTCAGCCTACTCGATATCGAACCCGTCACCTGGGAACCTGCCGAATGTCCTCTTTGTAAAGAAAAGCTGCCGCTGGTTCATCCGGGTAGCTGATTAAATTTTATACGAGAGGCTCTAATGCTGGTTGCCGTCTGCAAATCCAATCCAGCTGTTTGTTCCCGTTTGATAAAGATCCAGTTGATGCATCCGGTACGCATTCCAGCCTGACCCGTCCGGAGTCAGTAAGGGGTTTTCTTTGAGGGACTGTTCCGCATAGTCTTCGGGAGTGAGGGTTGTTATCTCGAAACCGAGCAATTGGTGTCCGTATCGGATCAGACAATCTTGAGCAAAGCGAATGAGGCGTCCGTTTACGTCACGGATACGTCCGCCGCAACGTGCGCGGGTGCGGTCGAGTGCGATGACTGGGTTTTTCTCATGAGCGTGCCACGGACCGGTCAACTCATCGGCATAGAAGATGTTCATGGTTTCATTGCGTCCGGAGCAGAGAAACAGCCACCAGCGTCCATTGTGCCGGACGATCGTCGGGTCGTCATAATCGCCTTGAATCAGATCGGCAATATGTGTCCAGTGTAGAGGGAATGGATCCGCGCGGTAGAGGCGGACGGCATGAGCCGCACGACTTTCAGGGATCATATACCAGACGCCATTCCAATTAAAAACATAGGGGTAGGAAAGATGAAACGGTTCGTCCAGCACGATCTGCTGGTAGATCCAGTTGGTGGTATCTGTGCTAGTCGCCAGCGCGATTTCGCCCTGATGGGTTGTTACACTATCGACTTCAAAAAAAAGATACCATTGGCCATTGGTTTGTACGGCAAACGGGTCGGCCACCATGCGGGCGGCGGTATCGGTGATGTCGCGGGCGCGAAGAGTTGGTTGCTCTGGTACGGTCAGATTGAACGGGTTTTCGCCGCGGACGATCCCGATGGACCATAGCTCTCGGCGCAACAGGTGATGTGCGCGGAGTCGGTTGGTGTATTTTGAATTCAGCAGAAAATGATCGGCTACCAAGGCCGCCATAAAGAGAATGAAGGCGGAAAACCCGGCAATAAGCGCCTTTTTCATGGTGGCTCCGATTAACCGAAATGTTTTTCAATATCGCGGACGATCATACGAATCATATCGGCATCAACCTGATCTTTTTTCATCAGGCAGGCGCGGTCAACGGCCAGTTTGCAAACGCGATTGATTTGGCGCGGGCATCCGCCGGAGAATGAGAAGAGCGGATCAATACTGTTCGAGTTGAAAATGTCGTCTTTTTCGGCACCAGCTGTTTTTAGGCGGTGCTCCAGATAGGGAATCATTTCTTCGTAGCGCAGATTTTTTAGGTAGCAGAACATGCCAAGCCGCTGATAGATCTGCGGTAGAGCACTCAGTTTGGCCTTCAATTCGGGCTGGCCTGAAAGAATGACCGTCAAAACGGACTCCTGCTGGTTGTAATTGGTCAGACACTTCAGTTCGTCGAGACACTCTTCGCTCAGGAACTGCGCTTCATCTAGAATTAGAATCAAATGTTTGCCGATGGATGAGACTTTATTTAGCAATAACTGCTCGAACTCTTTCAGCAGATAATACTTATCATCATTAAGTGCTACTTCACCTTTTCCTCGCAGTTGCTGGTTGATCTCTGCCACGATATGCTCAAAGGGCAGATGAGCTGTATGCAATTTAATGGTGGTATAAAGATCCTTGCGCAAGCGGGAAGCCAGTACGTTTAGCAGCATCGTTTTTCCGCTGCCGATTTCGCCAGTCATAGCGCCCATGCCCATGCCGCGATCAGAAACCAGATAGAGCAGTCGAGCCAGTGCTTCGCCATGCGCCTCACTCTCGTAGAAAAATTGCGCATCGCAGTTTGATTCAAACGGAGCCTGTCTCATTTTCCAGAAAGATAGATATTCCATAATTTCTCTCCGCCCTTTACCTTAAGAGATTAGATTAAAGCGTATATCGATGGAAAGAAAAACTTACAACTAATTGGCTAGCAAGGGATTTAAAGGCTCGGATGATGCGACACGGCACTTACCCATTTTTTGCTGACCCTTTCTTGCTTGACATTTTCATCTGAAACGTATTTAAAAAATCTGTTTTCGTTTTTTTTATTCAGGAGTTATTCGCGAGGTGAGTTTTTTAGCCGTTCGGTGTGGTTAGGTAGGTGAAGTCGTTAAATGCATCAAAATGGAGGTAACCGTAATGAGTGGAAAAAGAAATATGTGTATCGCGTTGCTAATGACGCTTGGCGTATTGGTTGCGAGTTCTGCCGTCGCGCTCGAGGAAGTCGAACTGCGCGGCGCCCAGATGGGTGCCAGTGTGGCGATGGACGGAGACTATGCCGTCGTAGGTGCAAGCAGTTGGAATAGCAATCAAGGACGCGTGTACGTGTTTAAATGCTCGGCGGACGGCACGTGGTCACAAACTGCGATTCTCACCGCCTCGGATTACGGTGGCGTGTACAGTGCCTTCGGTGCCAGCGTTGGCATATCAGCAATTCTCAATATGGCGTTGGACGGGCGGTTGCTGAGGCGGGCGGAGGATTTGTCCACGGCTCTATCCGGATTCGTACGGGCCGATTTCGAGGCCGCGCATCATGAAGTCGAACAGTTCGGGCAGGTTGCCGAAGC
>JBBQSL010000095.1:0-12691 GCA_038213895.1 Kiritimatiellales bacterium
TCTTTCAGCTCAGTTCCTTACGGTTCCGGCCTTGTCCTGCACTACGTTTGCTGTCACTGCTTCACGATCATTTCCTTTCAAATGATAAGTTCATGCCCATGCTGGGCACACTAGGGATGGCTCGCCGAGCCGTCCGCACGCACGCCAAGCCGACTGAGTAGGAGAGCCATTCCACCGTGCGGCGCGTTCGGCGAACGCGCCCTACCTTTGTCTTTTTACCAAACATTATGCGGGATTGGTATAACTCCTCCATTGATCCCCTCTTCCATCCTTCCAGTCTTCCTCTCCCAAAAAGGTGCAGGCCCCCGGGGTTACCGGAGGCCTGCGGGGTTACGATCCACTTACGCGGATCGTTAGGTATTCGAACAGGAAATTTAAAACTTAAAGTTCAGGTCAGCTTGCAGAGTGTTCGCATCCCGGCCTTTGTAATCCGTGCTGAGAATGTAGGCCAAATCAGCCGACATATTTTTGAAAACCTGATATTTCCCGTTAAACTTGTGGCCATAGCAACCCGTCCAAGTCTCACCAGCGAAGTCGGAATCGTTGAGACCGGCAACCACGGCATCTTTGCCGATGTCGCGGTAGCTATACCCGATTTCCCACGAGCCTTTATCTTTGGCTTTTCCAAGTGTTACCCCGCCGAGATAAGCCGTATCATCTCCGCTGGCTGCAGCCATATTGACCACATATTGGCCATCTAACTTAATCGGCAGTTTGCCAATATTGAAAACATATGACGCAAATCCTTCTACCAGATTAAAATCGCCATTGGGCGTATTGTATGTCGACCCCATTTTTCCGGTCAAACTGTCAGCAACTTTTATATTTTCAGCATTTTGGAAGTTATAATCACTCACGCCAACCGTTAAGATTGTAGTACCAATCTTTTTCTCAACAGCGACCTGTCCACTCCAGAGACGAATATCATCGGAAAGATTGTCCTGCATAACGAAACTACCGGCATTTACTATCAGCTTGACTGGGAGGAACTGCTTTTCATAGGTAGCTGCAACACCTTCAGGGTTAAGGTCGGTATCCCAGACCAATCCGGAACCGGCGGCCAGCCAAGGTTGTGGCATTTTCCCTAGGAATACATGCGCGCCGCCCAGCATTTCCGGGTGCATATCAACATAAGCCTGATCCACATAGATCGCTTTCATGCCGGCGTTATCGCCCACATCTACGTTTGACGAGGTGCGCGATCCCCCAGTGGCCAGACGCACGCCGAAATCGGCCTGTTCATTAATCTTCCCGTACGCGCCAATCCGCAAACGGATACGCTGACGATCTTTGTCATTACTTGCTCCGGCAACGCTCGTCGATTCACGTTTTTCGTACCGCGCGCGAATATCGCCCTTGAGTTTGATATCATTAGCCCATGCGCCGGCCAGGTTTTTCTTGCCTTCGGACTGAAGCTGCTCGAGTGACCAGGCCTTTGCATCACTGTCCTTTTCGAGCTTAGCGATTTTTTCGGCATTCGCATTTTCGATCTGCACGGCTTGTTCAGAAACCACCGCTTTTTCAGTGTTTGATTTTTCGAGTTGTGCAACTTTGGCAGACAGTTCGCTAATTTGCTTCCTCAATAGTTGCAACTCATCCGTGGACTGCGCCTGAACACTCAGTGCGGCCATTATCGCCGCCCCGGTCATAATCCATGTTTTACTCATCTATTCCCCTCCTTCTTGGGATCCTGCCGCCGGATTCCCTTATTACCGCGCGGCCTATTTTGCGGGCACCGGACTACCGTCCTGTTTGAAACCCGTTAAAAAACTGTGCACAAGCTATTGTACTGATGTTAGGTTTTTGTTAGGCATGTATTAGTTTTTTATGACAGATTAAATCCATCAGACTGCATAACGGTTCAATTCGATTAAAAAGGAGTTAAAATAATGAAACAGATGTTACGGATATTAGTGTGCGGTCTTATCATCACAGTGATCGGCGGATGCGGCAAAAAGCGGGAAGCCGTGACGGCAGCGGGATCAACAGCATTTCAACCCTTTGCCGAAAAACTGGCTGAGCAGTTCATCGCCCAACATCCCGACATCGCCGTAACCGTGCAAGGCGGCGGCTCGGCACTAGGTGTGCAGGCGGCGCTTTCCGGCGCAGCTCAAATCGGCATGGTTGACTTGGTTAAACTTCCCCCCGAAGCTCAGGCTCTAACATCCGTCGTTGTCGCCCGTGACGGCATCGCGGTGGTCGTGAATAACGTAAACCCTGTTAAAGATATGACCATGGAACAAATTCGCGGCATCTTCAGCGGAAAAATCCGTAACTGGAAAGAGCTGGGCGGCGCCGACCACGCCATCACAGTCGTCTCCCGCGAAGCCGGATCCGGTACGCGCTCTTCATTCGAACAGATCGTCAAGGATGTCACGCTCACTAAAGATTCCATCATTCAGGATTCAAACGGCACCATTCGTGAAACCGTCGCCATGGATGCCAATGCGATTGGCTACCTCTCGCACGGTCTGCTGAATGAAAAAATCAAAGCGGTAACCGTTCACGGCGTAGCCTGCACAACCGAAGAGGTCGTCGCAGGCCGCTACCCGATCGTGCGTCCGGTCTATCTGCTGACTAAAGGTGAACCGACCGGTGCCTGCAAAGCCTTCATTGATTACGTCTGCTCCGACGAAGGACAAAAGACAATCAAAGACAGTGGCTTGATTCCCGCAAAGTAGTTTTACCGGGTGGATCAACATTACATGCAAGAAATCTCCAACACTCCGGCACTCCCGAAGAGTCCCGCCCGGCGGCGGACATGGAACGCCTTCAAGACCTGGTGCCGCGACCAGTTGGCGCACCACATCTTTCTTATTGTGGCGTTCTCTGCCACGGTAAGCCTGCTCCTGATCGCCCTCTTTATTTTGAAAGAAGGTATTCCGTTTATCGTCAAAATCGGGCTGAAAGATTTTCTGTTTTCATCAGAGTGGGAACCATCTTCCGGTAAATTCGGTATCTACCCGATGATTATCTCTTCGCTGTGGGTCACGCTGGGAGCTATGCTGATTGGTGCGCCGCTAGGCGTTGCGGGTGCGATTTTCCTAACTCAATTCGTGCCGCGCTCCGTTATGCGGATCATCAAACCCATGATTGAACTGCTGGCTGGTATTCCGTCGGTTCTGTACGGATTTATGGGTGTGATGGTACTGGCACCGTTTATCCGCAATCACCTTGGAGGCCCCGGTCTTTCCCTGCTGGCCGCGTCTATCATCCTAGGCATCATGGTTCTGCCAACGGTTATCAGCATATCGATAGACACCATCAACGCCGTTCCGCGCACGTATCTGGAAGGCGCACTGGCTCTGGGGGCCACCCGCTGGCAGAGCGTTCACATGGTTGTCCTCAAAGCGGCGCGGTCAGGAATTATTGCCAGTATTATTCTGGCCATGGGACGGGCGGTCGGCGAAACGATGGCGGTCATCATGGTGGCCGGTAACGCCGTTAAAATCCCCCACTCCGCGCTGGACTCCGTTCGAACGCTGACCGCGAATATCGCGCTGGAAATGGGATATGCCACCGGATTACATCGACAGGCGCTGTTCGCGACGGGCGTGGTTCTCTTTGTGGTGGTTATGATTCTAAACTCGCTGGCGATGGCCGCGATGAAGCGTAAGAATGGAGGCGGACGTTGAGAGTATCGCCAAAAATCACACAAGCCATGGCCGTCCTTATTCTGGGCGCTGCCACGTTTCTTACCGTTACCGTGCTCGTACTGATTATCGCGTTTGTACTCAAACGTGGCGTGCCGGAAATTTCATGGGAGTTTCTTTCCACCAAGCCGAAGGAAATGGGCAAAGCTGGCGGCATCCTGCCGACCGTTATCGGCACGGTACTTCTGCCGTTGCTTGCCATTGTAATTGCACTGCCAATGGGTGTCGGCACCGCCGTATACCTTTCGGAATACACCCGCGAAAGTCGTGTCACAAAAATCATCCGCTTCGGCACCGACTGTCTGGCGGGCATCCCTTCGATCATCTTCGGTCTTTTCGGCTACATCTTCTTCGTCACCATGTTGGGTATGGGCTGGTCGATGCTCTCCGGTAGCCTGACGCTAGCGATTATGATTCTCCCAACCATCATCCGTACCTCGGAAGAAGCCATCCGCGCCGTGCCACAGGCTTACCGCGAAGTGAGCTGTTCACTTGCCGCCACGAGTTGGGAAACCGTTTACAAGGTGGTTCTTCCAAATGCCCTGCCTGGTATCATGACCGGCGTTATGCTGGGCATTGGTCGCTCGATTGGCGAAACGGCGGCGGTTATTTTCACCGCGGGCTCCTCGCTGATGATGCCAACCTCGCTAAACGACTCGGTAAGAACGATGTCAGTGCATTTCTACCTGCTGGCCCGCGAAGGCATTTCCAACGAAAAAGCTTATGCAACAGCGGCCGTACTGGTTTTTGCCGTGTTGTTCGTGAATCTGACGGCTTACTGGATGATGAATCGGTTTATCGCCCGGCGTTCGCGATAGTGAAAGGATAATGCGTGAAGCGTGAAGTCAAAATTTCTGTACAGAACCTGAGCGTCTTTTTTGGACGTCATCAGGCCCTGCGCGGTTTGACTCTGGACGTGGAGGCCAACAGCATTCTCGGCGTTATCGGTCCGGCGAGTTCCGGCAAAACTACGTTTCTGCGAACGCTGAACCGGATGAACGATCTCGATCCGGATAGCCGCGCCGAAGGACGCGTACTGCTAGACGGCGCGGATATTTACCACCCGTCACAAAGTGCCGTGCAGTTGCGCAAACGCGTCGGCATGGTGTTTGCCCTGCCCATACCGCTACCTATGAGCATTTATGACAACGTAACCTATGGGCCGCGACTGTGCGGCATCCGCAAACGCGCGGTGCTGGACGAGATTGTTGAACAGACGCTGACCTCGGCGTTTCTGTGGGACGAAGTCAAAGACCGGCTCAACATGCTAGCACTGCGCCTCTCTGGTGGACAACAACAGCGCCTCTGTCTGGCACGAACGCTGGCGATGGATCCGGAGGTTGTTCTGCTGGACGAGCCTTGCTCCGGACTCGATCCAATTTCCACGGCACGAATCGAAGATGCGCTGTCCGTGCTGAAAGAACGTTATACGATTATATTGGTCACTAACAACACCAAGCAGGCGTCACGCGTGGCCGACAAGACCGCATTTTTTCTAATGGGCGAACTGGTTGAAATGGGAGAAACAGCACAGGTGTTCACCGTACCGCACGACCAGCGTACCAGCGACTATGTCACCGGGAGGTTTGGTTGATGAACGCATCCTCTATACAGACTCCGCCGCGGATGACCGTGCAAAATCTAGATCTTTTCTACGGCGATTTTCAAGCCTTGCAAAAAGTGGACTTGCTCGTGCAGGCCAACCAGATTACGGCGTTGATCGGCCCATCTGGCTGTGGCAAGTCCACGCTGTTGCGCTGTCTGAACCGCATGAATGATCTCATTCCCAGCGTCAAAGTAACCGGTGAAGTGCTGCTCGACACCCAGTCCATTTACGGATCTGGCATGGATGTTTGCCAATTGCGCAAGCGGGTCGGCATGGTATTCCAGCGCCCCAACCCGTTTCCTCTGTCCGTCTGGGACAATGTAACCTTCGGCCTGCGCGTAGCAGGCATAAGCCGCAAGGCACAACTTCAGGAAATCGTCGAACGCAGTCTGCGCGCCGCGTGGTTATGGGATCAGCTGAAAGATCAACTGAATAGCCCCGCTCTGGCTCTGCCGATGGATCAACAGCAACGGCTCTGCGTAGCGCGGCTGCTGGCGGTGGAACCGGAAGTGATTCTCATGGACGAACCCTGTTCGGCGCTCGACCCGATCGCCACTGGCAAGATCGAAGATCTCATGATCGAACTGCGGGAACACTACACCATTGTCATCGTGACTCATAACATGCAGCAGGCCGCACGCATCTCCGATCTGTCGGGCTACATGTTGCTCGGCGACATGATCGAGTTCGGACCAACCGCCACTATTTTCACAAACCCAACAGATAAACGTACACAGGATTATATCAGCGGCCGCTACGGCTAGGAGCCTTATGGAACGACATTTCGACGAACAGTTAATTATTCTGAAGAACGCCTTAATCAAAATGAGCACGCTCAGCGAAGCCATGATTTCGGATGCCATTCAGGTTGTCTGCAACCGTGATACCTCTGCTATTCCAGCGATCCGCGAACACGAAGAAGAGGTCAATAGACTCCAGATCGAAATTGATGGAATCTGCCTGCGCCTCATCGCCCTTTACCAGCCCGCCGCTGGCGACCTGCGTTTTATTCTGGGTGCCGTAAAAACTAACGGCGATCTGGAGCGGATGGCCGACTTGTCCATCAATATTTGCGACAAAGCCGAGCAGCTAATGACAGAACCGTCTATCGAGCCGCTGACGACCAGCCTGCCAGATATGGCGGCGCTGGCCAGTCAAATGGTCAAAGAAAGCCTGCACGCTTATGTGAACCGTTCTGCCGACCGGGCTCGGGCGGTCTTACTGCGCGACGACCAGCTCGACGACATGAACCGGCGCATCACTGCGGATCTGCTCGCGCTGATGAAGAAAGATGCCGGTATAATTACGCGGGCACTGAACCTCCTGCTGATCGCACGAAATCTGGAGCGGATCGGAGACCACGCAACCAACATCGCAGAAAATGCGATCTTTGTGGTCAAAGGCCTGGATGTCCGGCACCACCACGAGTAACAAACGGCATCGGCGGCGGAAAATACGGTTCAATATACCGGAAAAACCGCTTGCCAGACCGAAGGCTCCTGCGTATAACCTCACGCCTTAATAGCTTCCGTATGTGCGGGGCTGAAGCGAGTGCTGTTCCGGTTGCCCCCGGAAAGCCAAAGCGGATTGTTCGAAAATGAACCATAGAAAGGGGCTTGTTATGTCAGAAAAGACAGTAACCATTCAGGAACTGCTTGATGCAGGGCTACACTTCGGTCATCAGACCAAACGTTGGAATCCAAAAATGAAGCGCTTTATTCACGGCGCTAAAGGCGGAATCTACATCATTGACCTCCAGAAAACCGTCGTACAGCTCAAGCTGGCGCAGGAATTTCTGACCAGCATAGTGATGAACGGCCGTAAAGTGCTGTTCGTCGGCACCAAGAAACAGGCGCGGACCATCTTTCAGGAAGCCGCCGAAAAAGCCGGCCAGCCCTACGTCATCTACCGTTGGCTCGGCGGTATGCTCACCAATAACCAGACCATTCGCCAGAGCGTAAAACGCATGGAAGAACTGCAGACCCTTTTCGCCGACGAAATCAAGCTTAAGGCTTATCCGAAACAGGAACAGTCGGTACTGCGCCGCGAACTCACCAAGCTGGAGCGCAACCTCTCCGGCGTGAAAGATATGACTTCGTTGCCGGGTGCCCTGCTCGTCATTGACATCTGCCGCGAAAAACTGGCCATTGCAGAAGCTCAGCGTCTGGGCATCCCCGTGGTCGCACTGGTTGATACTAACGCCGACCCGGATCTGGTTGATTACCCGATTCCCGGTAACGACGACTCCATTCGCTCGCTCACCCTGATCGCTGATCTGCTGGGCGGAACCGTTACCGCCGCACGGGATGCCTGTGCCAAAGCCAAGGCTGCTGAAGACAAGCGCCGCAAAGAAAAAGACGACGAAGAGCGCAAAGTCTCCGATGCCGCCCGTGAAGAGCGTAAGTCTAAGGAAGACGAGGAAAAGAAAAAGCGCGCCAAGGTTCTCGACAAACTGAAAAAAGAAAAAGTAGCGGCTGAGAAAGAAAAAAAGAAAGAAGCCGACAAGATAGCCTTTAAAGAAAAAGAAGCCGCAGAACTGGCCGCCGCCGAAGCCAAAGCAAAAGAAGCCCCAGTTGTTGAAGCCGCACAGGGAGCCCCAGTTGTTGAAGCCGTACAGGAAGCTTCAGTTGTTGAAGCCGCACCGGAAGAACCCAAAGCCGAGTAATTTTCTGCCTCCGGCAGATCCGCCAAAGGCGGAAACTATTGAAAGGATTAAGTTATGGCTGAAATCACAGCAAGCATGGTCAAAGAACTTCGTGACGCCACAAACGTCAGCATGATGGAATGCAAACGCGCTCTTCAGGCAGCAGAAGGCGATAAGGAAAAAGCCTTTAAACTGCTGCGCGAAAGCGGCATGGCGGTAGCGGCCAAAAAAGCCGATCGCGTTGCCAAAGACGGAAAAATTTCCGCCAAGGTCTCTGCAGACGGTAAAACCGGTGTCATGATCGAAATCAATTGCGAAACCGACTTCGTCACCCGCAATGAAATCTTCCAGAAATTCGTTGCAGAAATGACGGATAAGGCCATGGACACCAACGGCAACCCTGCTGAAGTGTTCAAAGCCGACATCACCGCCAAAGTGGTAGAAATCGGCGAGAACATCGTTCTGCGCAAGAGTGAAAAGTTTGCTGTTTCTGGAACCGGTGCAGTAGCCAGCTACATTCACATGGGCGGTAAAGTCGGCGTTCTAGCTGAATTCGGATTTAACAACGCCGCCACCGTTAATAGCGCAACCTTCAAAGAACTGGCGCTCGACGTCTGTCTGCATATCGCGGCAGCCCGTCCGGCCTCGCTGGATCGCTCTGGCGTTCCGACCCAGCTTGTTGAAGACGAAAAAGCCCTCTTCCTTAAACAGGTCGAAGGCAAGCCCGCTAATATCGTCGAAGGCATTCTGAAAGGTAAACTCAACAAGTTCTACTCCCAGATCTGCCTGCTCGAACAGGCGTTCGTCAAGGAAGACAAAATCAGCATCACCCAGTTGCTCGAAACGAAGAGTAAAGAGATTGGTGACGTCATTACCGCCAAGCGCTACACCCGCTGGCAGCTTGGCGAAGCATAGACGGATCGTACAAGATTCTGAGATGCAAAAGAGGCTCCTAACGGAGCCTCTTTTTTGTTGCGTTGGATTCCATTTTTTTTCCAGACATTGGCCAGCGACTTTGCTAGCTTATTCGGGCTATGGCAGAGAAAAGTACACCCATGATGGAACAGTATAATATCAGTTTTATAACAAGTAGCTATTGTTAGTGTAACCGCCACAAAACCCCCGTATATATTGACTGATACGGTGATGCCGCAGTTCATGAGGCTCCTCTTTCCTGCTCGTTCCTAGTGGCGTACGCATGTTATAAAAGGGGACAATTAGGGGACAGATTTATGATACTAATAAATGCGGAGAACCCCCGTAAAACACTTTTGACTAAACTCTTGCCAGTAGAAAACACCCGTTTAAACTGACTCTATGCGAAACGTACTCGTTATTGGTGGAAGCGGAAACATGTCCGGCATGTGTGCCGACCGAATTAAAGATGACCTGCTAGGATTGTTGTCCGGTCTCGCCGACACGTCTAAGTATGAGCAAATCGTTTTCTATTTTTCGGGCCAGCTCCTGCGTCCTCCCGAAGACCCAGCGGTGCTTCTTCCCTACATAAGGGCAACGGAAGTCATACTTAAAACTCTGGACGAAGCAGTTGAAACCTCCGAGTTCTCAAGAATCTCTGGCCTGACGCACGAAGAGCAGCTAGAAGAAGCCCAAAAATATCCAGATATTCTGCATAAGAAAATCCTTCGAGTCGCAACGAGTACGGCGGTGTCCCTTCTATACGAAACGGCATTCTCCTTTGCTGGAGGAAACCAGGTCGTCCTGATCTTTGGCTTGAGCCTTGTGATCAGCTCCGGTCTTTTTCCTCTCGTAGTGCCCGCGATAACGATGCGGGATCCTAAAAATATACGAACTCAATCTGTTCACCTGCCCATAACCGCAGGAATCAAAGAATGGCCCATAACCTTCCGTCGCTTTGACACCGATCAGGTATCCGTCAGACGACTGGCTCCAAACGACCCGATTCGCCTGGCACTTCCCTGGACGTCCGCCATTCCTATTTCCGAAGTTCTGGTGGAATGTCGGAATATCTTTTCTGCCACGCACCCTATAAGCTATCCCGTTGAGGACGTATCAAAGAATCCTCGCGCTCTTCTTGTCCAAGGAGGCCACAACGGTTTTCTTCTGGCGATTCCCCGTCCGTCCAACATGAAAAACTTCTCGATTACACTCCGGACAGGCAAGGGGATTCAAAAGGAAACGGGTTCTGCTGAGTCGAACGGCAAAGCTCCAACGGTCGAACGGAACTGGATGATCCGCAAAGAGGTTGCTGAGGCCATTGGGAAATCTACTGACACGGTGGACAACTATTGCCGGGACGGTGTGCTGGAATCCCATAAGGTCGGTCGTGAGGTTCGGATCAGTGCGGAGTCGGTGCAACGGTATTTAGCGAAATCGTGATGGATCAGTGTGAAAATGGAGATGACGTTGCAAACCACGCCCACTGACAAAACTGCCAAAACTGACGAAACCCCAGGGATCCCATGTGGCACGTAATACGGAACATTTGGAGTTTTGGCAGTCTTGGCAGACTTGGCAAACACGGGGAAAGCGTAAACTTGAAAATACAATCAGATCTCCTAGGCGATGCGTGCAAGCTGTCGATGCCACCAGCATAGAATTTCTTAGTATAAACGCTATTAATGATCATGATGAATCATGGTCGATAAGTGATATTATTATATTCTTAATAAAGAATATAATCAGTACCACTAACTATCTAATACTGGGAGTCTTAAATTCTCTCCCCAGGGTTATTAGAGAAAAGAATAAACCAAGAACCCAGGAAAGACAGAAACAATAACTCCTAAAGCAACCGGCTCATCCTGTCGGGTCGCTCGATCGGGCTGTACGCGAATACACGCACACCCCTCTCTTGCTTTACCCCGACTGGATGAGACCGGACACTTCGCGGCAAATCCAAGAGCGAATACGCTCATGGATTTCAATTCGTAGATTGTTTTTCATGTCGAAGAATGAAGTCCCCTGAACAATCCCAGCCTGCTTTACGAACCTATATAAAAGGGTTGCGGATTGATGAGTTATTTAATCACTTTTGATCTAGGACTTGTAAGACCAACAAACCCACTGGAAAAGAACGTTGGATTATTCTCAACAACAAGAGGCAGGACTCGCCACCACGTCGTGGCGGCTCCGATTTCGGAGGGAGAAGTTTGGAAGGCTGGTTACATTCATAAGTCAAAAAAGTGACTAACTCCCAACTACTAAAGATACTATATTATTTCTTTCGTAGAGAATAAATATAAGAACCTTTAGTAGTTGTGAGTTACTCGCAGAAACGAGATAAAATGCTATTCAACCCTTCACGAATCAAAAAAACAGGGTTTGGCCAGCGACAACTACACTTACCGTCCGACGACAATTATACTCACGAGTAATTTAGAGTTAGTTCGCGTTCATTTCGAGAGAAAGGGGTGAGTTAAAAAGTGCATGAAACCCAGCAACGCCTGAAACACTACACGCATAGGGGGTTTAAGGCCATAGCACCCCTCGGGTGACCTCTGACCCGTCTGAAGCAAACAAAGCCCTAAAAGGCGGACACGCAGAGCCTTCCTGAGGGTACTGCTCGGGTACTCTAAGCTACGCGACAGCAATACTCCCTCCGTCGCAGTTTGAAAACAAACGCCTCTTCCGGCCCATGAGGATCCAAATACCCGCTACTTTTCAACGCTCTTATCGGTCGCTACGAACCAAAAATAGCCCGGCAGCACACTTTGACTGAGTTTTTTGTTACAATACTCCGCTTCCTGACCTCAAGTTATATATACCTTCCTAGAGGGGTTTTAGTTTTCCTAGTTACCCCCCGCTCTCGGTAAAATAACACTCTTTCTAAATCTAGCCCCTGCCACGAGTCATGGTTCTGATTCAGGCAAGCCTCTCTGCTCATAACAAAGCCACTAGCTAATCTAGCTTTTCTCTCCAGCTGGACTGAGATCTCCGAATGATTTCCACTTTGGCAGCAAAAAGATTTCACCTATCACCTGAATAATCATGGACGTGCTAAATGACGGAGTGGATCATCGCGTCGGAGCGTTCCATATGGGAAGAAATCAAATGGAGGTCGGAGGAGTGGTTTCGCAGGATCGCCGGAGGAATAAAGACTAACACCGAATCCTATTATTTTTCTTCATCGTCAGTTAGTCTTCGCTGCTGGCAACGGCGAAGAACCCCCACAGAAATTGCACCGATTATGGCCAGCAATGCGCTGGACGGTTCAGGAACTGTTCCGGCAGTGATCGCTGTATTAGGTGTGCTTTCATATGCCCAGCCACTCACAAGTGCGCGATTATAAGGATTGTTAGGTGCTTGAATAGATAGCCACCCGTAATGAGGTTGGTTATTCATAGTTATCTCAAGACCAATGTAATATTGATTCGGATAACTAGGATCTGACGGGATGAGCTGATCGGACATGGGCACCATCATTGATATAATTGAATGATAGCCTCCTGTGTCCCATATTTGTCCATCATTACCGATAACATCATTTTTTCCCAGATGTGATGATGAAAATAAATTTCCACTATGGCCATAATTGATTCCTAAAATACGAGTTCCTTCAAGAAGGTTGAATCCGACTTCTGTCCATGAGGCCATGAAGCTGATGTCATCTGTTCCGTCCTCATTTAAATCCAGTGCATAACCCGTTGATCCTCCTACATATCCTGGAGGGTCACTTGAATAGTCATGATATATAGGAGTTGGATTATCCGCCCATGTAGAAATTATTGAGGCATTAGCAGGTGTCGAACAAGCCATGAGCGTAAGAAGTGTTATCGTTTGCTGAAATAGTTTTTTCATATTTCTCCT
>JBBQSL010000096.1:0-12676 GCA_038213895.1 Kiritimatiellales bacterium
GCTTCGGCAACCTGCCCGAACTGTTCGACTTCATGATGCGCGGCCTCGAAATCGGCCCGTACGAATCCGGATAGAGCCGTGGACAAATCCTCCGCCCGCCTCAGCAACCGCCCGTCCAACGCCATATTGAGAATTGCTGTAGATGCCTGCACCAATCTGGCAGAAGGAATATGGGTTCCTATTGAAACCAACACGCTGACCGGCAGTTCGTTTTCTTTCAGCGACCCGCAAAGCACCAATTACCCCAACCGCTATTACCGCGTCTGTATGCCGCAATAGCGATAAATCTAGAGCAAAATCAGAAAAGGTATAGCCGTTCCCCAGAAGCAGGCTGGACGCGAAGCGAGGCTTTCTGAAAGAAAGCAACGACCGAAGGGAGTGGCAACCCTGTGGTACGTATCGCGGTCATCCTGCCTGCTCAAAACAGCCAAACCTCTTCCGAAAATGCTCTAAAACATTCCAGCACCGTGGTGTTTGGCGGAGATGGTGTCGGCCAGCGCGTCGAGTTCGGTAAAAACATAGTCTTTCGGATGGCCTTTGGTAATAACCGCTCCGACGACTTCGACTTTGAGCGAAGGTAGCAGTTCCGCCGCTTTCTGAAGCGGCCCAGGACTCCAACCATAAGAACCAATCACCGCAATAAATTTTACTTTGGGTTTCAGTCGGTCGAGCAGAAACGCGGTATTAACCGCGACCGGGTGTAGCGCCGACATAACCACGGAAGAGCCGAGCACGATGGTCGCAGCATCGGTCAGCAGCCCCGCCAGTTCATTAAGAGGCGTGGTGACTAAATCTTTGAGTTCCACCTTCACGCCGCGTTTTTCAAGCGCCGCCTTGTGTTCTTGGCAGGCTAAAAATTCGATCCATTTGCGTGCATTTGTATGCATTCGCGGTTAGATTCTTCCTATGAAAATTCTTTTTACCGGCGATATGGTGGGCAGTGCTGGCCGACAGATTTTCCTGCGTGTCACAGACCGTTTGCGTAACGAAGGACGAATCGACCTCGTGATCGCAAATGCCGAAAACTCCGCCTCAGGACGGGGGCCTACACCCGAAATCGCCGAAGCGCTCTTCGCTGCCGGTGCCGCTGCGCTAACGCTCGGCGACCACACTTGGGACGATAAAAATATCGCCACCCTGCTCGCCACAGAATCGCGAATCATACGTCCCGCCAACTTTCCGCCCACAGCCGCAGGCCGTGGCATGACGACCATCGAAACTGACGAAGGCCCTCTTTGCATCATCTCCCTGATCGGCCGCGTTTTTATGGATCCGGCCGACTGTCCGTTCCGCACCGCCGACCGACTAATCGACATGGCTCAAGCAAAGACCATCCTGATTGATTTCCACGCCGAAGCGACCTCGGAAAAAATCGCGCTGGGCCGCTATCTCGATGGTCGCGTCACCGCCGTGCTGGGCACGCATACTCACGTCCAAACCTCGGACGAAACCATCTTGCCGAAGGGTACGGCCTACATCACCGATCTCGGCATGACCGGCGCAAAAGACTCTGTCATCGGCCGCGAAGTAGAACCGGTTCTTCGACGCTTCATCACCGGCATGCCGCAGAAATTCAATACAGCGAAAGACGATCCAGCGCTCGAAGGCGTCATTTTGGATATTGACCTCAAAACCGGAAAAGCCAGAAGCATTGAACGCATTCGTGAGCGAGCCTGATGGAAGAAAAACGTAAAATCTACAGTGTCACCGAGCTAAACCGGGCGGCACGATTCACGCTCGAAAACGGTATCGGCGAAGTCTGGGTCGAAGGCGAAATTTCGCGTATGATCCTCCAATCCAGCGGGCACTGGTATTTTACACTAAAAGACGCTGACGCCGCTGTTTCCTGCGCGATGTTTAAACAAAACAACGCCACCGTGGTCTTCACACCGAAAGATGGACTCAACGTGCGTGTTTTAGGTCAGGCCAGCCTTTATGAACCGCGAGGGAGCTATCAGCTCATCATCCGCAAGATGGAAGAAGCAGGCAAAGGGTCGCTTCAGGAGCAGTTTGAAAAACTGAAGGCAAAGCTGGCCGCCGAAGGACTTTTTGATCCCAGCCGCAAAAAACCGCTACCGCTCCTGCCACAAAAAATTGCGGTAGTGACGTCCCCCACCGGCGCGGCAATCCGCGACATTATTAATGTGCTGACGCGGCGCTTTCCGAACCTTGAAATCCTGATCGCACCCGTTACCGTGCAGGGCGACGGCGCGGCCAAAAGCATCGCCGCCGCGATCGATTATTTGAACTCGTACTACAAAAACGTAGAGCAAGCGTCTCGCTTGCTCATAAACGAGCGGAACGCTCGTTCTACTTTAGCCAATCCGAGCGTGGAGCAAGCGTCTCGCTTGCTCATGAACGAGCGGGACGCTCGTTATACGTTCTTCAATCCAAACCTCCCGTTAGACATTCACGAACGAACTCTTCCACACTGGAAACAGGAAAACGCGACCTACTTTGTTACATTCCGCCTAGCGGACTCCATTCCAAAAACAAAATTGAAGCGATGGCAAGGAGATCAGGATATCTGGCTGAAAAACCATCAGATACCATACAGCGACATCGAAAAAAGCGAGTATCACCAGCTATTCTCGGAAAAAATTCAAGACTGGCTGGATGCGGGATCCGGCTCATGCCTTTTAAATGAATCAGCGAATGCACAAATCGTACGTGATGCACTGCTTCACTTTAACGGAACCCGCTATCAACTTGGGGAATGGGTCGTCATGCCAAACCATGTTCATGTGTTGGTTACCCCGCACAAAGGACATGCACTACAAGACATTCTACAATCATGGAAGTCGTTCACAGCACATGAAATCAATAAACGAATAGGACAAACCGGTTCTCTTTGGCAACATGAATCGTATGATCACATTGTTCGCAGTCCGGAACAACTCCAGCACTTTGAAAACTACATTCATGACAATCCGGCCAAGGCCGGAATTAAAGTAGAGCAAGCGTCTCGCTTGCTTATAAACGAGCGGGACGCTCGTTCTACTTTATCCAATCCGAACGTAGAGCAAGCGTCTCGCTTGCTCATAAACGAGCGGGACGCTCGTTCTACTTTACCAATCGACCTCATCATCGTCGGACGCGGTGGCGGCAGTATTGAAGATCTCTGGGCGTTCAACGAAGAGGTCGTTGCCCGCGCCATTTTCGCTTCGGAAATTCCGATCATTTCAGCCGTTGGACATGAAATTGACTTCACCATCAGCGACTTCGTCGCCGACGTGCGCGCACCAACGCCATCGGCGGCCGCAGAGCTGGCCGTGCCGGTAAAAACCGAACTTGAAACCACTATCGCTCGACTAGCCGCGCGGCTCGGCGGATCACTACAAAATCAAGTTCACGTACTGCGCGAGCGCATCCCTGGGTTTCGTCAAACAATGATTCATGCGCTAACGAACAACCTCCGCCAGCGGCAGCAACAGATCGATGTAAATAGTCGAACGCTGGCCGAGTGTCTAAAAAATGCAGTAACCATCCAGAAACAACGCCTGCCGGGATTACAGCAGACGATGACCCATCGACTGGAAAGCGCGGTCGCATCGAAAAAACAAAATCTTCGCCGGCTCGAAGTGCAGCTACGCGCACTCAATCCCTTGGCGGTGCTCGACCGAGGGTACAGTCTGACGCAAACAATGGATGGAAGCGTCGTACGCGATGTGGCGCAACTCAAAAAAGGCGATTTGCTCAAAACCCGTTTTGTAACGGGAAGCGTTACCTCAGAAATTATATCAAAGGAGTAGAATTAATGTAGAGCATGCGTCCCGCTTGCTCATGAACGAGCGGGACGCTCGTTCTACTTTCAAGAAAGGAATAACCATGAATGAAAAAACTGTCGATTTTGAAAAATCCCTCGAACGGCTCGAAGCGCTTGTCGAAGAAATGGAAAGCGGCGATCTGCCGCTGGAGCAGATGATCAAGCATTTTGAGGAAGGCTCAAAACTAGTCGGCCTCTGCTCCGCCAAGCTCAATGAGGTCGAACAAAAAATTGAACGACTGGTAAAAAAAGGCGGAGCACTGACCACGGAGCCGTTTGAGCCTGAGAAATAGTACGAAGTTAAATTTAAAATATTTTGAAAAGGCTGTTTCCAATCCTTAAAAACTAGAGCGTTTTAAGAAAAGGCTCAGCCCATACTGCAAGCCCTCCGGAATACCGGAGACTCGACCATCGGGAGAGAGGCCTCGCTATTGCGAAGCAACGCCAGAAGGAAGTGGCAGCCGAGCCCTACAAGTTTTCGTGTAGGACATCCCTCTCGAAGAGGCGTAAATGGATACAGAATTATTTAAAACGCTCTAAGCGGTTAAGTTCATGTGTGCCCGGTAATAAGCAAGTTCGGCGGCAGAGGCTATGATGTCGTAAACGGCGTCGTGCTGACACAACCGACGGAGATCGGCCTCCGGAAAATATTTTTTGATCGTCTTCGGATCATCTTTTTTAAACTCTTCTCCGTCCGTCAGATCAAGCCACTGAATTTTTAACGCAGAAATATCCAGCAAGCGATAATGCAACCGCCCTGAAAAGGTTGGGAAAAATTTGCGCGCCAATAGCCAATCCGTATGCACACTGTTGCCAGCCATGAGAGGCCTTTTCTGAACGGTCTTATTCGGTGTGCCGCACCATTGGTCAATAAAGGCCGTCAACTTCGCGTCCACTTCTTCAACCGGTACCGCAGAACGTGACTGACATTTCTTAATCAACTCAGGAATATTTTTCTGCACCCATGGACTAAGTGGCGCGTTTTCCGGTAGCCGAATATAAAAATTAAGATCCTCTTCAGGCGGTGTAATACGCTTAAGGTCTTTATCCGTCAACATGACGGCCACCTGAAGAAGAAGAGCCTCGTCGAGATCGAGCGAGGTAAATTCCGTGTCGAACCAGACGTAGGCTGTTGACGTTTTCCGGTTCATTTCTTTTTCGCTTTAAGAATATCAAACGTGTCGGAGGCGATAACCTTCTCTTCGTCAGTATGGATGACGAGTGCTTTGACCTTGGAAATCTCTGAAGTGATGATGGTCTTTTTAGACTGGTTGGCACGCTTGTCGAGTTTGAGTCCAATGTAGGTGAAATTTTCCAGAATTTTCTCACGAATCTGCGGAACATTTTCACCGATTCCCGCCGTAAAAACAATGGCGTTTACGCCGTTCATGGCGGCGGCATAAGCGCCAATATACTTCTGGATGGAGTAGCAGAAGATATCGAGCGCCTCGATACATCCTTCATAACCTTTTTCACAGCCTTCGATCACATCGCGCATATCACGCTGACCGCAAAGTCCCAGCAAACCGCCCTGTTTGTTCATCATGGCGCTGACCTGTTCGGCGCTAAGCCCCTGCGTTTCCATGATGTGCAACGGAATGTAGGGATCAAGGTCGCCAGATCTCGTGCCCATCAGAATGCCAGCAAGCGGAGTAAGCCCCATGGACGTATCTACCGACTTGCCGCCGGAAAAAGCGGCAATTGAACCACCGTTACCGAGATGGCAGGTGATGATTTTCAGTTTCTCGAAGGGGCGTTTAAGTTCCTTGGCGGCCTGCTTGGCGACATAGCCGTGCGAAGTTCCATGGAAGCCGTAGCGACGAATTTTATGAGTGGTGTATTGCTCTTTCGGCAGACCGTAAAGATACGCCTTTGGCGGCATCGTCTGATGAATAGCCGTGTCAAATACGGCGATCTGCGGCATATTGGGATACAGTTCGTAAATGGCCTGAATGCCCATCAAATTCGGCGGGTTATGCAACGGTGCCAGCACCGAGTTTTTACGAATAGATTCCACCACATCGCCGGTAATCAGCACAGAACCTGTAAAATCCTCGCCACCATGTACTACGCGGTGCCCAACGCCGGACAACTCGCTCAAACTCTTTAAAGCCCCTTTGGCGGGATCAGTCAGTAGTTTAAAAATCGCATTGATCGCCCTTTTGTGGTCAGGAAGATCAAGATACTGATGCTCTTTTTCGCATCCGGGTTTTTTACAGTCCACGCTTGATCCTGAAATACCAATCCGCTCAGCGCCGCCCTGCGCCAGTAAGGTGAAATCATGGTCGCTGCCGATAGATTCGTAGAGTTTATATTTAATTGAAGAAGAGCCTGAGTTAATTACCAAAATTTTCATTTTATCACCTGTTAACAATTATTATTTCAACGACTGCACCACTGTAATCGCCACTACCCCAAGAATATCCTCTGAACTGCAGCCACGCGAAAGGTCATTAACCGGCTTCTTCAAGCCCTGCAAAATCGGCCCGTACGCTTCGGCACCGCCAAGACGCTGCACCAATTTATAGCCAATATTTCCGGCATTAAGATCAGGGAAAATCAGTACGCGGGCCTGCCCTGCCACCGGACTGCCCGGCGCTTTAGATTTCCCGACGGAGGGAACGATCGCCGCATCCAGTTGTAGCTCACCATCCAGCTCAAATCCCTGATCTGCATATTCACTGGCGATCAGCTGTTTAGCTTTTTGTGTGGCTTCAACCACCTTGTCAACCAGCGGATTTGCAGCCGAACCCTTTGTGGAATAGGAAAGCATCGCGACCTTGGTCGGAATACCGAACTGTTTAGCGGTTTGCGCGCTCTGCACCGCAATCTGCGCCAGCTGATCGGCATCCGGATTTTCAACCAGTCCGCTGTCGGAGAAAATGTAAGGAACATTGTTGCTAACCATGAAAAACAACGCAGAAACCATGCCGCCCTTCTTTGCCCCGCGAATGATTTGTAACGCCGGACGCACCGTGTCGGCGGTTGAATGCGCCGCACCGGAAACCAGCCCGTCGGCTTCGCCGCTCTGAACCATCATCATACCAAAATAGTTGACGTGCTTAACCGCCTCGCGAGCTTGATCCAGAGTAATGCCTTTGCTTTTACGCAACTCACAGAAAGCCGCTGCATAGCCTTCAAGCTTGTCCGACGTTTGCGGATTAATGACGGTTACACCTTTACTGACGCGACTCACTACGTTCTCATCCCCTAGGACAATCACGTTAGCGATACCTTCTTCAACAATCCTATTCGCAGCTTCGACAACACGCTCATCAAAGCCTTCAGGTAGAACAATCGTCCTCTGATTCGCTTTAGCTTTATTAATCACGGTTTGAATAAATTCACTACGACTCATTTTTCTAAATCCTTTCCATTCAATAAAATTACGTCCCAGACAAATAAAAAGCCCCCTAAGCAATCGCTTAAGAGGCTTTTTTCATACGGAATTCTCCCGAAGACTTACTTTTCGCTGGCGACCGTCTCAGTAGCTTCCATCCATTCGAGAATAACCATTTCGGAGGCATCGCTCATCCGCTGACCGAGCTTGGTGATCCGTGTGTAGCCACCAGCGCGACCGACAAAGCCGGGGGCAATCACATCAAACAGCACTTTAACCTGTTCGGGCTGTTTGATCGTAGCAATAGCCTGACGACGAGCCGCCAACGTTCCAGCCTTACCCAGTGTAACCATTTTCTCGGCCAGCGAACGGGTCGCCTTGGCTTTGGCAAGAGTGGTTTTAATACGCCGTTCGGCAATCAGGCTACACACCTGATTAGCCAACATCGCATCACGATGGGCACCCGTGCGGCCTAATTTAACTGTTTTCTTAAGATGTCTCATGATTTGAACCTCGTTTATAAACTATCAATTTCTTTAGCTGGGGGCTTGAGTAGATCGGCGTCAAATGTCATGCCGAGAGACAGACCCATATCAACAATCTTTTGCTTGATCTCATTCAGCGATTTCTTACCAAAGTTGCGGTACTTGAGCATTTCAGCTTCCGTCTTCTGCGCCAACTCGCCGACCGTAGTGATATTGGCGTTGTTTAAGCAATTGGCGGCGCGGACACTCAGTTCAATTTCGTTAACGCTGATATTCAGCTTGCGGCGCAAATCTTCTTTTTCGATGTCGATCTGTTTTTCACTGGCTTCAAACTCAATCAGGTCTTTGTCGTAGCTGACAAAAATATCGAGATGGTGGCGCAGAATGGCAGCAGACATGGTTAGTGCATCATCCGGGGTCACGCGACCATCAGTCCAGATTTCGATGACCAGCTGGTCGTAGTCGGTACGGCGACCAACGCGGCAGGAGCCGACATCGTATTTCACACGAGAAACTGGAGAGAACAACGAGTCAATCGGAACCACGCCAATTTCCTGGTCTTCTTTTTTATTCCCTTCAGCTGGGCAGTAACCGCGACCAACGCGAGTCTCGAGTTCAACTTCAAACTTTCCGTTGGTGTCAAGTGTGGCGATATGGTGATCAGGATTAACAACCTGAATGCTGTCATTCCCCTGGATATCCCCCGCCGTAACTTCACCTGGACCTTTAACGCTGATTTTCAGACTCTGAGGTTCACGAGAGTAGGACTTAAATAGAACTTTTTTCAGGTTGAGAATGATATCGGTAACATCCTCAACAACCCCTGGCAGGCTGCAAAATTCGTGCGATGCACCTTGAATTTTAACCGATGAAATCGCGGTGCCTTCGAGCGAAGAGAGCAATACGCGACGCATGGAGTTACCGATGGTACGTCCGTAACCGGCTTCAAACGGTTCCGCGATGAATTTACCGTACGTGGCAGTGGATGCGGTTTCGTCTTTGACGACCCGCTTGGGCATTTCGAAACGACCTAATCTGATGGGCATTGTTTTTTCCTCCCAGAACCGAGCATTAACCGGTTCATATGGTATTATTGTATTGTTAACCTAATCCGCTTAAACGCGACGCTGTTTTCTTGGGCGACAACCGTTATGCGGAACCGGCGTGGTATCTTTAATAGCTGAAACACGAAGACCAGCGGCCTGAATTGCACGCACAGCCGACTCGCGGCCTGCACCTGGACCCTGCACCCGGACTTCAACTTCATTCATTCCGTGAGCCATCGCGGCACGAGCCGCTTCCTGAGCTACCGTGGTGGCGGCAAATGCGGTACTTTTACGGGATCCTTTGAACCCGCAACGACCTGCGCTGCTCCAAGCAACAACCTGACCTCTCATGTCGGTGAGCGACACGATGCAGTTGTTAAAGGTGGTTTTGATAAAAGCGATGCCATACGGAACGTTCTTGGCACCTTTCATTTTGCGCTTCGGCTTACCGTCATCCTCAGTAGCGGTTTCAATCTGCGCAAAAATATCTTTTTGTCTGGCAGGCTTTTTACTTACTTCGACGCTTTTCGCCTCTTCGACGACTTCTTCTACAGGTTTGGTTTCTTCAGCCATTAATCGAATCCTCAGTTAAAATTTACTTCTTACCAGCCGGTGCTGGTGTCGTCGTCTTAGCCGCCGAACGAGCTTCTTTTCCGCGAACAGCACCAACCGTACGACGGGCACCTTTACGGGTACGGGCGTTGGTCTTCGTGCGCTGACCACGAACTGGCAGACCGCGGCGATGCCGAGTTCCGCGATACGAGTTAATTGAAATCAAACGGCGGATGTTCTGTCCGATTTCGCGGCGAAGATCCCCTTCGATCGTATAGCCCTCACGCACCGCAGCGGTGAGACGGGTAATATCTTCGTCGGTCAGGTCATCTGCTTTTTTGGCAGGATCCAGACCGGCTTTAGCAATCACTTCACGCGAAGTGGTCAGGCCGAGGCCGTAAATGTACGTCAATGAGTACTCGAGACGCTTTCTACCGGGAATATCTACACCAAGTATACGAGGCATAATAAAACTGCTCCTTCTTTAACCCTGACGCTGTTTGTGACGCGGGTTGCGTTTGTTAATTACATAAACGCGCCCTTTACGACGGACAATAATATCGTCAGCGCTAATTTTTTTGACCGATGCCTTAACCTTCATAGTTCACCTAAATAATAATCTGCCCAACACCCATATCGTAAGGCGACATTTCCACCTTTACAAAATCTCCACATTCCGGAATTTTTTTCTCCCGATTCCACACCGCAATATAGGCTGTGAACTGATGTCCATTACCCAATACGGCACGAAAAGCGTGAGTATCTATCACGGCCTCCAACTGAGCGTCCAGTAAAATAGTCTCACATTCGCTCATTTTTTTTTAAGAGCGGCTCATCATACCGACCCGCTTTCTGTGTACAAGCTCAATTCCATAAAAAAAACAAAACTTCTCTCCCCACCGGAAAATAGGCGGCTTTATACTCCAACCATTGGAAAATCTTAAATTCCTGCTATCCTATCATCCGTGAGAGTTTTTATTTACAACCTTTTAGCCCTTTGCGCGACCTTTTTCTACACGGGATGTTCCACCGTCGGGCGAGAACTGGCCTACGACAACACCGTACAAGTCGCCAAACGCCCGTTTAGCGGAACCGCCGAATTGGGGTGGCGCGTCAAAACATTTTGGGCCGAGGAAGCGACCTCCTTCTGGAAAAAAAATATCAGTTTTCCTCTACTGAGTCTGCGGGATATCCCTGAACCGGCACAAGACTCGAAATACATGGATCGCGATATAATGGCCAAATGGCTCAGGCGAAAAACCGGCCCGCCAGCGCAGGGAACAGCCCGACTACTGCTTAACGGCGAAAACTTTTTTTCCCGATTTGAAGAATCCATCCGCACCGCCACCAACCGCATTGATCTAAAAACCTATATCTTCGACAACGACGACGTCGCCAAAGAAGTCGCTGATTTGCTCAAAGCCCGCAGCCACGAAATCCCTATTCGGATTCTTTACGACTCATTAGGCACTCGCGCCGCTTGGGGAACCGACGCATCCTCCCTGCCAACCAACTATGTCTATGAAATCGACGATGTATTCCACTATTTGGAAAAAGATTCTAGCATTAAACTGCGCCGCGCCTGCCATACCCTGCTCACCTCCGAGCATTCCAAATATTTTCTGATCGACCGCCGGATTGCGTATTTCGGCGGCATGAATGTCGGCCGCGAATACCGTTACGACTGGCGCGACGCCATGTTCGAACTTTCCGGCCCAGTTGTTGATTCGCTTGAAACCAGCTTTGAAACGGCGTGGATGATCGCCGACGGCGGCATGATGACGTATTTCAAACTGCCGCAGCCGAACAGACCGGACTACACCGGCACGGATGAACTTTACCTGACACCCACCACACCAATGAAGCCGTACATCTATAAAGGACAGTTACGCGCCATCAAACATGCCAAGCGATGCATCTACATCGAAAACCCGTATCTCTGGAATACTTCGATCGTCTATGAACTCTGTGAGGCCCGCAAACGCGGCGTCGATGTGCGCGTCACCATTCCGCGCGACGTCAACCACGGTATCGGAATCGCCGCCAACAAAGTCACCGTCAAGCGGTTACTCGACAATGGTGTACGTATTTTTATTTATCCGGGCATGACGCACGTCAAAGCCGCTGTTTACGACCAATGGGCCTGCTTCGGTTCCGCCAACTTCGATGGCCTAAGCCTGCACAAAAATTATGAGCTGAACATTTTCACCGACAATCCGGAGATCGTCCGACAAGTCAAAGAGGAACTCCTCGAAGGCGGACAGAATCTCTCTACCGAAATTCACGATGCCGGTGAAATCAGCTGGATGGACACCTTCACCGCCAGCCTTTCGCAGTATTTGTAGTCATACCAAAACCGCATGATTTCGATTTATATTCTGAAGATGTCCTTTTGGAGTGCGGGGACAACCAGCGGGCGGCACCGCTCTGTTTCAAGGAGATAAGCAACGCACAGCTCCGCTCTCTCTGCCGCCGCACAGAATACCGTTTGTCGGCAGGATACAAAGCGACGTGGCGCGGGATACCGCTGCCCGCACGCACTCCAAAAGTTCAGACGACGGCCCTCGCACGCCGAAAATCTCATCCTGTCGATCCAGTGAACCTGCCAGTTTGTCTGCCGTCTTGTCGCGCCGTAGTTGTACGAAGGCGGAAGCGCAACGCGCGAAGGAGGAAGAATGAGCAAGCGAGCCGCTTACTCTACTTTAAAAAAAATGTACAGACGTGCTCACTGATACCTTTTTCAAACAGGACGTCACGTGAAATATAAAATTCATCGGCTGACCAGTTTTTCGGTCGAAAACGTCTTCGCCGCAGGCGACTGCCGCCGCGGACAATCGCTCATCGTCTGGGCGATTTCCGAAGGCCGCGAAACCGCGCGCTGCGTCGATCAATATTTGATGGGTGAGACAAGCCTGCCGACCCGCGGCCCCGCGGAGTTCCCGCGCCGCTAGGCGCGGGCATCGGAGGACGGAAGTCAGAGAACAGAAGTCTGTCAGTAACCCGGAGGCAACTCCGGGTTTTTTATTGTGAAGGCGGAAGACCTTAGGTGACATAGAAACGTAGACGCGATGTCCTCATCGCGTTTTCCAATGATTGGAAAAACTCGGTTCTGAAGTTCCAAGCATTGGAAAATTACTAGATTACGGGACACCTTTTTTCTGATCCCTTTTTCGTGAGTGAAACTGAAGAGCCCGGTGCGAGAAAACCGCACGCCGGGATCTGCTCGGGGAGCGCCCGGTAACGGGCGTTCCTACTGCGATAAAAGCTCACATTTCCCCTCTTATATTTCTCTCTCAAAAACCTTGATTCTTAAATTCATCGGCTGACCCCTATCAGAAACGGCGGAACGACTCCGCTGGCCGGGATCGTACACGCCATCACACTCACCCTGGAAAAAGTGTAAGTCCTATTTTTTAAGTGCTTTCTTCAAAAAAGACACCAGTTCTACAAGCAAAAAACACGTAAATAATAGGACTGACACTTTTTA
>JBBQSL010000097.1:0-12425 GCA_038213895.1 Kiritimatiellales bacterium
GTTGCGCGGCAGTTTCACTCGGTTGCTGGAAAGCCTACGTGCCACGCCGGAGCATTTTATTCCGTTGGTTGAAGAGCTGTGGCAAAAGATGAATAGCGGTGGTTTCTCCACCACACTGCGTATCAACATTCTTCAATTCAATGGCGGACTCTTTGCGGATGGCGAAGCACTGCCATTTACACTCGATCAGCTTTGCCTGCTGATCGAATCATCCAAGGCCGATTGGCGCGATGTCGAACCGGCCATTTTCGGTACGCTGCTCGAACGTGCACTCGATCCCGTCGAACGGCACAAACTCGGTGCGCATTACACTCCGCGCACCTATGTCGAGCGGCTTGTTTTGCACACCGTCATTAATCCTGTTCGCGCTGAATGGGACACCGTGCGTATTGCCGCCGTCAATCTCGCCAATCAGGACAAAATGAAAGAGGCCGTTTCCGAGGTTCGGAAATTCCACCGTGCGCTCTGTCACATCCGCGTGCTCGACCCCGCCTGCGGCAGCGGCAACTTCCTCTACGTCGTGCTCGAACACTTCAAGCGGATCGAAGGCGAAATTTTCGACACGCTCGACAGTCTCGGCGAACGGCAGGCATCGCTCGATATGGCTGGCGAAACCGTCGATCCGCATCAGTTGCTTGGACTGGAAATTAATCCGCGCGCCGCCGCCATCGCCGAACTGGTCTTGTGGATCGGTACGCTGCAATGGCACTTCCGCAATCGCGGCAGCATCTATCCCCGCCAGCCCATCATCCGCAACTTCCACAACATCGAATGCCGCGACGCGCTGATCGAATACGATGACCGGCAAGAAGTGTCCGGCGTAACGCACTGGGATGGGCGCACCACCAAACTGCACTCGGTGACTGGAAAAGAAGTCCCCGACGAAACAGTACGTATTCCCGTCTTTCACTATACCAACCCGCGCAAAGCCGTCTGGCCGCAGGCCGACTACATTATCGGCAACCCGCCTTTTATCGGTGCCGCCCGCATGCGCGACGCCCTTGGCGACGGCTACACGGACATCGTGCGAAAGATTCACTCCGATGTCGGCGAATCCTCTGACTTCGTCATGTACTGGTGGAACCATGCCGCCGAACTGCTCCGTTCCGGAAAACTGAACCGCTTCGGCTTCGTCACCACCAACAGCCTGCGCCAAACCTTCAACCGTCGCGTGCTCGAAACGCACATGGGCGCAAAAAATCCCGTCTCGCTCGTCTTCGCCATTCCCGACCATCCGTGGGTCGACTCTGCCGACGGTGCCGCCGTCCGTATCGCCATGACCACCGCCGAAGTCGGGACTTCAACCGGACTGCTCCAAACCGTTGTCTCCGAAACCGCCAGCGACGGCGAAGGCTACGAAGTCCAGCTCGATTCCAGAACCGGTCTTATCCATTCCGACCTTTCCATTGGCGCGAATATTGCCGGTGCGACTTCGTTGCTGGCGAATTGCTCGTTGAGTAGTCGTGGAATGATGCTGTTTGGTTCTGGATTTATTGTCACACCCGAAGAAGCGGCACAGCTTGGTTCGGAAGCACCTATCCGCGACTATCGCAATGGGAAAGACCTGACCAATAAACCGCGCGGCGTGAAGGTGATTGATCTGTTTGGGCTTTCCGCCGAAGAGGTTCGCAATCAATTCCCCGCCGTTTACCAATGGGTGATCGAAAGGGTCAAGCCGGAGCGAGACGTTAACAAAGATCGAGCCATACGTGAAAACTGGTGGCTTCATGGACGAGTCCGCACAGAACTACGTTTCTTTTTGGTTGGTTTGCCGCGCTACATCGCGACAGTCGAAACCTCGAAGCATCGAGTTTTCCAATGGTTGGAAGAATCGATTCTTCCTGACAACAAGCTCATCAGCATTGCGCTGGACGATGCGTTCTATCTCGGCGTGCTCAGCAGTCGCATCCATGTTGATTGGGCAATGGCATCGGGAAGCAATCTTGGAGTGGGTAATGATTCTGTTTATGTGAAAACCCGATGCTTCGAAACCTTTCCGTTCCCAGAGGCATCCGAAAAATCTAAAGAGCGCATTCGCTCTTTAGGCGAGCAGCTCGACGCGCACCGCAAACGCCAGCAGGAACAGCATCCGGGTTTGACGATGACCGGCATGTATAACGTGCTCGAAAAACTGCGTTCTGGCGAAGCGCTGACCGCCAAAGAAAAAATCATCCACGAACAGGGGCTGGTATCGGTCTTGAAGCAATTGCACGACGAACTCGACGCCGCCGTCGCCGAAGCCTACGGCTGGCCCGTCAATTTGTCGGACGAAGAAATCCTCGAACGGCTTGTCGCGCTCAACACCGCCCGCGCCGCCGAAGAAGCGCAGGGAAAAATCCGTTGGTTGCGCCCAAGTTTCCAATGTCCGGAAGGCTCTGCAACGCAAGCAGAGCTTGGCGTTGCACCCGGAGGTCAGAAGTCAGAGGGCAGAGGTCAGGCAACTTTTGGAAAGAAAATGGACTGGCCGAAATCACTACCCGACCAAGTGCGCCTCTTACGTGCCGCGCTCGCCGCCGCGCCGTCACCCGTCACCGCCGAAGAACTCGCCCGCAGCTTCGTCCGCGCGCAAACTAACCGCGTCGCCGACCTCCTCGAAACCCTCACCGACCTCGGCCAGGCCCGTAAGCTAGAGGATGAAAGGTATTCGGCGGGATAATTTCAAATGCAGGGCGTTAAGATGCTGGTTTCACTGACTTACTTTAGCCCGTACAGAATTACTAACTCTAGAGTTACTAACTCCTTGACGGTGGCGTGTATACTGTTTATAAAAACACTGTTTTTAATAACAGTATAAAAAACACAGAGCAGGCAATGAAAGAACTGACCAACAGGCAGGCTGAAATCCATGACTTCATGGTTTGTTGGCAACGGGATAATGGATTTCCTCCGTCACAGGAAGAAATTCGCGCCCATTTTGGGTTTGCGAGCCCTAATGCTGTCCGAAGCCATCTGGCACTGATAGCAAAAAAGGGGTTTATCTGTTTGAATGCAGGCAAAGCGCGTGGCATTCAGCTGAACACCTCGGCACTGAGCGAGATGGTTTCGAGTGAAGAATCTATTCCAATCGTTGGAAGCATCGCTGCTGGGGGACCGATTTTAGCAGAGCAAAATATCGAGAATCTATTGGCCATTCCCCGCGCATTGTTTGGCGGAGGCGAACTGTTCGCCCTCCATGTAAAAGGCGACAGCATGGTACAGGCTGGAATCATGAATGGCGACGTGGCGATTATCCGCAAGCAAAGCCATGTTGAAAACGGGGAAATCGGTGCGGTGCTTCTAGGGCAAGAGGCTACGTTAAAACGGGTTTTTCTGACCTCCGGCTCCTTGCGGTTGAAAGCGGAAAACCCGACTTTCGATGATCTCATTTACAATGAATCGAGTATTGAAAGCCCTCGCGTAATCGGGCGCTATCAGGGTATCGTTCGAACCACTGGACTAGGAAGTGTTTTGTGAATATCGTCAATACAGCAAAAAAATTCGGGTGTTATGATGTGGTTGACTTGTTGTGCGAGCCCACACCAAAGCATTTGGACTATCTCGATCTTGTAAGAAAAACCCCAGAAAAACAGCTGAAAGTTGAGGCCGTTGCGGAATTTCAAGCCAGACCATTGCTTTATCTCGTGTCGGGGTCTCAGGCAAAGAATCTTGGTGGTGATGCAGTTCAGGACCTTCAGCAACTTTTAGCAAATCGTGGAGAGCGAGCTTATCTGGGAATTGTGAGTCCTGGCGAACTGAACGTCTATCCTGTCAACTTGGATCGCACTGCATTGAAAGCCAATGTGGAATTCAAGATTGGAAAGGATGCCCCCGAAGCCAGTCAGTTCTTCCAAAGTATCGCCTGCGGGACTTTCTCGCTGGAGGGACAGCCTAAGGCGGCAGATTATGTTTTCAAGACAATCCATGACCTGATGACGGAATCGTCAAAGCGGTTGATTGAAAAATTCAAACTGAATCCCTTAGACGTATTGTCATTCCTCGGTCGGGCACTTTTTTTCAGATTCCTATGGGATCGAAAGATCGTTCTACAGCGCGAGCTACAAGACATTTGCCCTGGGGCCAGTAAGCCGAGCGACTGTTTTAAGAACGTGAAGAGTTGCGTGGCAACCTGCAAGTGGTTGGACGGAACCTTCAACGGTGACCTGTTGCCTTTGTCCGATACATATCAAAAGGTTTTTTCGGAAGCTGGTGACCAGACGGAACAGGAATTATTTCGGCACTTGCAGGCGATTATCGAGGGATGGGAGCATGTTGGTAGGGGAGCGTTCCAGCCGCCACTACCCATTGACTGGGGGGATTTCGATTTTTCCCATATTCCAATTGGTGTCTTGAGTCAGGTTTATGAAAATTTTAGTCGGGCGTGGGATGAAGAACAGGCCGTGGCGACAAGCGTTTTCTATACCCCCAAGAACATTGCGAGCTATTTGGTCGATGATGCATTCGAAGGTGTTGCGGAAAAGAGCTCTGCCAAAATACTAGACCCCAGCTGCGGCGCAGGTATATTTATAATTTTGGGATTCAGGAAGCTTGTCGCGGCACGTTGGGAGATCGATGGAAAAAGACCCGATACAACAACAATACAATCAATTCTCTATAACCAAGTTCGGGGGTTTGACGTCAGCGAATCCGCTTTGCGTTTAGCGGCACTATCGCTCTACATCACCGCAATCGAATTGAATGATTCTCCCCGGCCTCCTAAAAAACTGAAGTTTCCCGACCCGCTCAAAAACAGAGTACTCTTCAACCATCGCAAACCGGAGGAGAAGGATTCCAAGCAATTTGTTCTAGGCAGCTTACGACCTGACCTTTCCGCCGATTTTAATGACCAATTCGATCTGGTGATTGGCAATCCTCCATGGAGTCGCTTAAAGAGCGACAAGACCCTTGAAAATGACGCAGCAAAAAAAATCAACCAGGTGCATAACGCCGCATTCACGAAAATAACAAGAGATGCCTTGGTTGATCGTGGTTTTTCCGATGTGGCAAAAAACTATACCAATCCTGACAACAATCCTGACCTTCCGTTTTTATGGGCGGCTACACGGTGGGCAAAGCCAAATGCTATTATTGCCATGACACTGCCGAGTCGCATTTTTCTAAAACAGACTAAGCCCGGTATTCAGGCTTCAGATGCCATTTTGCGCGGCATTGAAATCACGGGAATCCTGAATGGTTCGAATCTTTCCGACACCGAAGTTTGGCCCAAAATGAACCAGCCTTTCATGCTTTTCTTTGCTCGGAACGCCGTACCACAGAAAGACCATCGGTTTTATTTCTCCACCCCGCACCTCGAACAGAAATTAAACGAAAAAGGACGTATTAGGATCGACTATGGCTCCGCCCAGCCAGTTTCGGTTGATCAGATCGTTAAGCAACCATGGCTGCTTAAAACTCTGGCCACAGGTACTGCGTTAGACGCCGATGTTATGCGTAAGTTAGAGGAATCGAACTGGCCCACGGTTAAGTCATTCTGGAATGGTAAGAATCTCTATTCTGGATTGGGCTATAACAGGTCTTCGGGGTTGAAGCAGGAGCCTGCTGACTTCATGATGGGCCGTCCCGTCTTTGTTCCTTCAGTGGACAACGACTTTTCTGTGGATAAGGAACAGCTTTCCGCGTTTGAACCAAACTGGACATCAGAAGCGCCTACATTACACCTTCCGCGAAGTCCTAGATTATACGCCCCTCCCTTATTGATTATTCCTGAGTCACCGGGGGGAGAAACTGATGCTCCCAAGTCCTGGGTTGTAAAATTTCCATGTACTTATAACTCAAGCTACTATGGATTTTCTGGACTTGGATGGTCCGGAGGGGATTTAGCTGTAGCTCTCCTTCATTTAGTAACGCACTCGGATTTGTTTGCATATCGGGTTTTATTAACCAGCTCAAAAATTGGAGCGGAAAGACGTTCATTCCAAAAACGAGATGTAGAAAGTTTCCCTTTTCCCGCCCCTGATAAGCTTCATATCAAAAAACAAAAGGACATTCTTCAACTGTCACTTCAGCTCGAAACTACACACGTAAAACCTTGGCCGGAAATCAACGACTTCATCTTCGATCTTTATGGCCTGGATCGATATGACCGTCAGGTCGTTGAGGATACCTTGGAAGTTTCTGCGCCATACAAGAAATCTCGCAACCGCGCCAACGCTTCGCCCACAAAGAGCGAGCGGGAAAAATTCCTTGCCGAACTATATCGGTTGCTTGCGCCATCATTTGACGTAACCGGAGAGAAAGTTGCTGTTCATGAAATCGGCCATACTGAACCGGCGGCACGGTCTCCTTGGCATTTATTCAGTGTGTCCTCATCAAGAAATTTATCCAACCTTCAACAAGATTTGCAGAGCCTTCTTCCACAAGTTTTAGAAAAAGCCAATGCGTACGGATGCAGCCGCGTTGTCGTCCATGGCGAGCATTGTTTGCTGGTGGGGGTTCTTTGCCAATATCGCTACTGGACACCGAGCCGAGCCCGCTTGTGCGCTTTGGATATTTTGCGAAACCATATGGATGTATTTCCGGTGGAGAACGGCTGATGTCAATTGGCTTTTTCACAAAAGGAATCGACTTCGAACTGCCACATCCGCCGATCGATGTCAGAGTGGTTTTGCTAATTTGCAAGGTGTTTCAAGAAGCATGGCTACTACTGAAGCAATATCCTCCAACCAACTTTGATCTCCAAGCGGCAGGCGAAGACACGATAACGGAAGTTCTGGTTGGAGTCATTGAGAGTCGTCTGCGAATTACAGGCGAGGTGGAGGGGTTTAGTAGTGCATTGTTTGGCAAAGTCATACGAGAATGTAAGATCACAAATTTCAACAAAACAGCTCCTGACAAGATGCCTGATATTTTTTTTGATCTTCGCCGGGAACATTTATCGATTTTATCTGAACAGGACGGACTTTTTGTTGAGTGTAAGCCTGTTGATTCCGAGCACCCCGTTTATTCCTGCTACTGTAAAAAAGGGTTAATTCGCTTCGTGAATGGCGATTACGCATGGGCAATGCAGCAAGCTTTGATGGTTGGATATGTAAAGACTCCATACTCGTATGCCAACCTATCCACTGCTCTTGCCACACAGAACCCTAAGATTGACTTAAACACAGCAGATCACAGTGCGATTGCGGAAGGAATCTTGTATCAATCTGTGCATAACAGAACCTTTCAGTGGTTAGAAGATCGGGGCGTAGCTTGTCCGCTCGAGATTTTTCATCATTGGCTCCCCCTATAACACTTGGTTTACATGCGAAATTTTATTTTCGAAGTCCTGCATCGAAGCCAATCCGAACATCTGACAGTCCGTCCGGAGTAGGGTCAGTTTAATAATCCGATGTGAGCGAAGCGAAAGGAGCCGTGTGGATCGACAGTTTGAAAAGCAGAGGCAGGAACGGGCGGTTGAGCTGGGAAATTCTGGCGATCCGGCGTCCCTGCCGGAACTGATGAACTCACGCAGGTCCCGGCGGCCAGCGTGCGAAGATTGGCTGCCTCCGCCATCGGCAAGCTGGCCGGACTGGTGGCCGACCCGCAATCCGCCGTGACGGCGCTTCAGACGCTGTTGCAGGATCATTTTCCGCAGGTGCGGCAGTACACCGCCAAGGCGCTCAGTGCGTTTGGCAGCGCAGCGCAATGTTCACTTTCCGACCTGCGCGATATGGCGACCAGCCCCGCAGAACCCCAATACAACAACAACTGCGCTAAACTGGCCATCAGGCTGATTGAAGAGGCACGACGGATTGCAGAGAGTCAAGCCGTTCAGTGTTGCCAGCGTTGCGGCGTTAAGCTGGAGGCCGACGAGTTTGTCCGTTCGCAGAAAGCGTTTTAACGTCCTTTCTGCAACAGGTGTTTCGATGAGGTTTTTCTGGAGCGGCGCAACTTTGAAACCAAGGTGGAGCTTCAGAAGACCATCCGCGCCAAAGACGGCACCTGGGTGCAGTCCGAAGACGAGCGGCTCATCTGCGAAGTGCTGGATGCCGAGGGAGTTGCGTACCGCTACGATGAACGCTTTCGCATCCTTGATGGCTATGCCATTCGCCCCGACTTCTATCTGCCCGAGCGGGACGTTTATATCGAATACTGGGGCATGGATACCTCCGACTACAAAATCGGCATGCTCAAAAAGCAGCAGATCTACCAGCAGCAGAGTAAAAAACTTATTTCACTCTATCCCGTCGATAAACCGGATTTACGAAACGTGCTTTTGAGAAAACTCAAATAAACTCGACCCACTTGCTTCCCGACGTGGCATCTTCTGCGGTGGGAAATGGGCAAAATCCCGCAGGACGGGACTTTGCAACGGGTTGAACGCCCCTTAAATTTTTCCCTTACTCGACGGCAAGGCGTCGAGGGCGCGTTCGTCGGCGGTGCAGGCCATGCGCAGAGCGCGGGCGACCGCTTTAAAAACCGCTTCGTGGGCGTGGTGCAGATCGTCACCATATTTTTGGTCGATGTGCAGATTCAGTTTGGCGGTGTCGCAGAACGAGCGCCAAAAGTGACCGAGAATGTCGGTGTCGAAATCGCGAATCAGTTTTTTTGTATTGGCGATTTTATAAACCAGATAAGGCCGCCCGCCAAGATCGAGCGATACTTCGGCGCTGGCTTGGGCGTCATCCATCGGTAGAATCCAGAAGCCATAGCGGTTGATGCCTCGTCGTTCGGCGAGTGCTTCGTTAAATGCCTGACCAAGTGAGAGACCGACGTCTTCGATAAGGTGGTGGTAGTCCACCGGAATATCGCCGGAGGCCTTGATGTCCATGTCGATTAGCGAATGTTTGGAAAGCAGTTCGAGCATGTGGTTGAAAAACGGCACGCCGGTTTCAATCGAATAGGTTCCGGTTCCGTCGAGGTTGATCGACAGCTTGATGTCCGTTTCCCCGGTTTTCCGTTCAATCGTTGCTTTGCGTGCGTTCATAATTTCTCCTATTCTAAATATTCAGAATTAACCGAAGGCCGTTATCAATTTCACTCATTGTAAGTTTGGGCAATGATGCAATGCATTCTGTTAAGCTGGATTTGTCCAATGTAATGAGTTGGGAAATATTTGCGACGGAATCTTTGGGTAGCTTTGACCACCTTTTTTTCAGCAGTACGTTTCCGGGGGCTTCGGTGAGTCGCAGGTTCGAGGTCAACGTCACGGCGATGACGGTTGAGATGCGGCTCTGATTAAAATCGTCCTGTTGAACAATCAGTACAGGGCGGCGATATCCCGGTTCGGAGCCGGTGGGTGTGGGCAGGCTTGCCCACCAGATTTCTCCGCGCTGCATCTACCAATCCTCCTGAACCGCTTGGCTTTGAAGCTGGATCAAGACCGGATCGGGTTTGGAAGATTCTGTCGAATAGACATCGTCCAACTTCTCACGTACCTGCATGGTTTTATGCTCTTCCACGTATTCACTGACGGCTCGCGTGTATAGCTCACTACGAGAAAGATGCTGGCGCTTTGCAAACTGATCAGCGCAAGTAAAGATATTATCTGGTATGGAGATCGCTGTTTTCACGGGAGAACGGTATAACTGCGGTTATACTTTGTCAACCGTTTCTATCAAGGTGGTGGTGTTGCTGATTGATTTTCCGGATGAGGTTGGCATTCTCTCCCTTTTACACAATCTAAAAGGAGATTCTTATGGCACAGGCAGCAGCAAGACACATTCTGGTAAGTACCGAAACGGAGTGCAGTAAACTCAAACAGCAGATTGCCGATGGCGCGGATTTCGCCGCGTTGGCTAAACAGCATTCGCAGTGCCCGTCGCGAGAACAGGGCGGTGCGCTCGGCACCTTTTCACCTGGTCAGATGGTTCGCGAGTTCGATCAAGTGGTTTTTAGCGCGGAAATCGGTAAAGTTCAGGGGCCGGTAAAAACGCAGTTTGGTTATCATCTGGTCGAAGTGACGATGCGTACTGCATAGAAGAGTCGAAGGTCTGAAGGTCGAAGGTCTGAAGGTCGAAGGTCTGAAGGTCTGAAGGTCTGAAAGTCGGGGAGTTGACTTTCGACTTTTTGACTTTTGACTTTGGACTCTCTGTTATCCACCCGCCTTTTTAACGGTATATCCGAGGGCTGATAATTCTTTAACCAGTAGGTCGCGGTGGTCGCCTTGGATTTCAATTACGCCGTTTTTAACGGTTCCGCCCGTTCCGCACTGCTGCTTGAACTGTTTAGCCAGTTTTTCGAGGCCTTCGGGGTGGGAGGGGATTCCGGTGATCATCGTGACACCGGCACCTTTGCGGCCTTTGGTTTCTCGTCCGACACGCACAACGCCGTCGCCTTTAGGGGCGGACGGCTTTTGTTTTTGTTCTTTCATGTTTTTGGTGTGACAAGTCTTTGGAGGCAACTGACTTCCCGGAGTTGTTTTATTCCACTCCGGGCTCAGATCGAAACTGCTTAGATCAATGTTCATCGCAAAAGCGTGCCACGCGTGTTGTCGCGATTCAATGACTTTTCAAGCCAGGCACATTTCTACTGCGCAGACATATCCTTGACATAAACTGTCACATTGTGACAGTTTCTTCCCAATGAAGTTGTTGGCAGAGCTTGTTTTGGCCGCATTGGGGCGCACCGATTTTTTTTCAGAAGGCGGCGTTTCATGGCGGGACTTGTCTGCGAATTTTTCACCAGCTGAACCGGTTCTCGGAGGATTTAGATTTCGACCTGCTGGTGCCTGATCCGGCCTTTTTGTTGGAACCCTATTTACATTCGACTTGCCGAGCCTGTTTGCCGGGAAGTTGGATGCCTTGCTTTGCGTGAATACGTGAAGGGACGCGACTGGTATGATTTCATGCGGATGTTGAACGTTTTGTAAAGTCGTACGAACGTCCTTCTCTCGAGTTGTGGAGTCCTGATCTATTTTTGGCGCAGTGCCGCAAGTTGGCCTAAGGTAACGCGTTCGAAAAATCTGTAAGTTTAAACCCTAATAAAATCGAGATAGAGTGTATCATATTGGCCAGATTGAATAGGTGGAGTGCGACCTCCGGGTGCGCTTCTAAGGTATTGAACATCATCAAAAGTTGCTTATGGATCCGCGCAAGATGATCGGAGAGACGAGATGCGAATGATTGAGTTTCGACGAGCTTTCTATTTTGGCAGTTTGTTGGTTTTGGGAATGAGTGCCTATTCCGGTGAACCCCTAATGGGAACCGTTCGTGATGAGTGCCCGCAGATCCCTCTCGCTCCGGCGCGAGCCGCTAGCTCTTTTGTTACTTCAGACGGTTCGGTTTATCTGGCCGGTTCATTTACGTCGATTAATGGCACGAATTATCCGGGGGTGGCACGCTTACGTCCAGATGGCTCTCTGGATTCCTCATTTCTGGTCGAAGGAGTTCCTGAGTCGACTGAACCGATTCTGGGTGTCATTCCTTTCGGGTCCCCTTTCCCAGGTCCCCTCTATGTTTCTCAACAGAATCAATTGATGATGTCGGGTTCGTTTGGGGTGATTGGATATGCGGGAAGCGGTCTTATTAATTCGCGGTTTGATGCACTTTGTTTGACGAATCCGCCTGCGCGGTCTGTTTTTGAGTATAATGGACGTTTTTATCTGCTGGCATCGGTGGGAGAACGTCAGCTTTCCGTCTATGATGCAGAAACGTTCGAACCGATTGAACAGACTGATTCATCCCTTTGGCCCGTTGCGGCCAGATGGGTCGTTCCTGCTCAAAGCGGAAAGCTGTGGGTGTTGGGATTTGTTCAATCAAACTATTTTTCATCCACCTACACGCTTTTTCGGATTCATGCCGATGGATCGCTGGATTCCTCCTTTATTCCACGAGAGTTCAGCGGCGACATGTGGACATCGTATCAGCTGAGCACACGGGAACTTGGCGGGTTTGCACTATTAAAAACGACGATGAATCGATATTCCTATGGCCCTACGATGCCGACCTATTTTGATCGGACATTTGAATTGTTTGATGCCGCTGGGAATAAGCAGTGGGAGGTTGGATCGACAACGGGATGGACTTTCACAGCCTGCTTTGTAGAAGAGCCGAGCGGGTCTGTTCTTTATGACAAAGGATCCGCGGTGGTTCGCCGACTTCCTGATGGAACGGATGATCTTGGATTCTCGCCATTGCCCAACGGAACGGTGAATCACATATTTGCGGATGGTCGCATTCAGCATAATCACATCCATCAATATCAAGCGGATGGAAGCGTACACACAAACTGGACGGTTCCTGTGTTGAGTGCCGAGCCCCTGGTGAGTTTGATTGGCCAATTAAAGGATGGCCGTTTCGTGGTTCGTGGGTCTGGCTCTGCGGGTCGGCCCTCTTTTTATATATTGGATCAGAATTTAGAGCAGGTTCAGCCGATCTCGTTTCCTGAAGAAATTTTAAACTCCATCTCGGTGATCAAGTTAACTCTGGATCGTGAGAAGTTTTGGGTTGGAATATCGGATGCGTATACGTTTGACGATGAAACTCAATCGCGCCTTTTGCTGATGGCAC
>JBBQSL010000098.1:0-12376 GCA_038213895.1 Kiritimatiellales bacterium
ATCGAAAGAGCCCAGTAATCTAGTAATTTCCACCGCAGATAATTTCTTAATCAAACCTTTCGCCTTTATTTAAAATCCCGTAGCATCACCGCAGTTTTTTGGGGTGTGAGTCGGCGGATGACGGAAAAGCGTTCTGACTCCGAGGATTGGATAGAGCGGTTAAGTGAGGGAGTTTATGGGAGTTGAAAAGTCAAATAACGATTTAGGCGGACTGACCCCTTTTTCAAAGACGGAACGTACACGCTAGATTACGATTTCCCGAAGAGTATCGGCTACATCGCGCCGTTTTACGGCAACTTCGCCGTTCTCGTGCGGGCTTACGCTTACCTGCTGATGCTTGGGCGTAACGGACTGCGCGCCACCAGCGACCGTGCGGTGCTCAACGCCAACTATGTGCAGGAAAAACTCCGTCCGCATTTTGCGGCGGTCACCAAAGGTCGCTGTATGCACGAATGCGTCTTCAGCGGAAAATCGCTGGGCGATGGAGTCCATACGCTGGATCTCGCGAAGGCACTGCTTGACCGAGGCTATCACGCGCCGACGATTTACTTCCCGCTCAACGTGCCGGAAGCGATCATGATCGAGCCGACCGAAACCGAGACCCGCGAAACGCTCGATGCATTCTGTGCCGATATGATTGAACTGTCCGCGTTGGCCAAGAGCAATCCGGACGCGCTACACACGGCGCCGGTCACGACGCCGGTTGGACGTCTTGATGAAGTTGCCGCCGCTAAGAATATGGAGTTAGTCTACGAAACTTGAAAAATCGGGAATCAACAATCAGAAACTCGAAACTGGGAACTGATATGATCAAACACATCGTATTTTGGATGATGAAGCCGGAAGTTTCCGCCGCACAAAAGCTGGAGATGAAGACCAAGCTGGAAGCGCTGGCCGGTAAAATTCCTGAACTGCTGAAGATTGAAGTCGGCATTGACGCCGGTAACGGAACGATGGTGCTCTATTCCGAATTTAATTCGGAAGACGATTTGATCGCTTACCAGATTCATCCGGAGCATCAGGCGGTTGTCGGCTTTTTGAAGCCGCTGGTGGCGGCCCGCAGTGTTTGTGATTACACCGCGTAGGTAGTTTGTAGGACACGCTTTCCGTATCCGGGAGCGTGTGATCGATACAGGCTCTCTCAGAGAAGCCTGTCCTACAAAAAATAAACAGGGTTTTTGGCTCCTGACGCCCGACCTCTGACTGCTGAACTATTCACCCAGCATGTGTTCCGCGATATGGGCGGCATTCCGATCTTTGTCCTGCATCGTGTTTTCTGATTTTCTGCCGGCATAGCCTTCGGTGCCGACATCCACAATGGCGATATCTACGCCGATTTCGACATCCGGAAAAACCTCGGTTTTAGCGGAGCGCCGTCCGGAACGGTCGAACCGGTCATATAGAGGAACCATGATTTCATAGGTCAGTAGGTTGCCGTTCCGTATCACCGCCGCGACGGCCGGGTTATGTGCCGGGAACGGATCTGTCGCCACCAGTTTCTTCCAGACGGCGATTTTATTTTTTGCCAGACCGAAAATATAGTGCTGTGCGCTTTCCTGTGTTGCGGCGTATTCCTCCGGCGAACTTCCGGTGTCGCCGCGCACGAAAATCTCAACACAGTCCTGCGCATTGGAACCGACATAGCTGTCCTGAAGAATAATGTCGGTATCGGTGTAACGAACAGCGATGAACAGTGCGGCATCATCGTTCCAGCGGAGCGCCCACTGTGCATTAGAGATGCTAACGGGGTTACCGTTTAGCGTTTGATCCAGCGGAGTCCATACGATGTTTTTCCAGTCGTCCAGCCGCCCGTCCACCCGAATGCGTCCGGCTTCGGGAAGATCAGCGGGTTTGCCGGATTCAGCGTAAATTGGCTGGATCATCCAGATTGAAATCAGAAACAAGATCGGCGTTTTCATGATACGTAGGGTAAGGCGACTAACTTGAAAAGAAAAGAACGATCCGTCATACCGTTGCCTTTTGGCGCTGGGTTCGATAATGATTCTGTCATGGAAAAAATAACCAGCCTGCAGAACGAGCGCGTAAAGCGGATCATAGAACTTCAGCGCAAAGCCTCCGCGCGGCACACGGAGGGGCTGACGGTGATTGAAGGTGCTCGCGAAGTTTCGCGGGCGGTTGAAAACGGCTGGAGACCCGTCGAGCTTTGGCTTTGCCCGGAGCTTGGGGCCGCTGTTCCGGATACGCCGGATTATGAATGGTTCCAGTGCTCTCGTGCGGTGTTCGAAAAAATCTCTTACCGGGAAGGGCCGGACGGCGTGTTGGCGGTTGGGCCGCTAGTCGGTAGAACTCTTGCTGAATTGAAGCTGCCACCGAATCCGTTGATTCTGGTTGCGGAAGGGTTAGAAAAGCCGGGCAATCTCGGGGCTCTGCTGAGAACCGCTGACGGCGCAGGAGCGGATGCGGTGATTGTTTGCGACTCAGCGACTGATTTGAATAATCCCAACGTCATTCGCGCAAGCATCGGAACCTTGTTTTATCTGCCGGTTGCCGAGGCCTCATCTGAAGAGACTGTTGCATTTCTGAAAGAGAAGGGTATTAAAATCCTTTCCGCTGTTCCGGATGCTGCGACCGTTTATACCGACATTGATTTGAGCGAACCGGTTGCCATCGTCGTCGGTGCCGAAGATAAAGGACTTTCCGGTATTTGGAAGAGCGGGGCGGATGTAAACGTGAAAATTCCGATGCTCGGCAAAAACGATTCGTTGAATGTTTCAGTTTCTGCCGCGATTCTGCTCTATGAGGCGGTCCGCCAGCGCCGAGGATAGACTTGTTGGCGGCGAGGGGTGGTGGGCGTTACAAGATTCGAACTTGTGACTTCTACCGTGTGAATCCATCTGATGGAATTCAGCCTGTGACTTTCTGTTTCAGTAAGTCTCTGACTGTGAGCAAGCTATAACAATTTCATGTTCTTGTCAAGGCGTTTGAAAAAGAATGAAAAACCCTGCTTTTCAAAGGGCGGAAGCCACACTTTTGCCACACTTTTTCAGGACGTTTCAGCGGCGATTTTCGGCACGAAAAACAAAACAGTTGCTTGTCGCAATGGCTTAAAATATCTTTTCGAAAAAGGAGATCATCTATGGCAACAAACCCAATCGGTAAAGGCACCAAGACCATCGGCATTAATATGAATCAGAAAATGGCGGACGATCTGCAAAAACGTGCAGACTCGATGCACATTTCCAAAAGCAAATACTGCAAGATCGTTCTCCAGCAGTGGCTTTCTTCGGGTAAGAAGCTAACGCTGGGCGAGAAGTAATCAGCGGCGAGCTTTCTTATTGCACTGTCATAAAAGTTGGGGCAACCAAATTATATTCACGACGAACAGGATTACCTGCCACATCGAATGGGTGCCGCTGTCCCTGTTTGCGGGATCACTTTTTTGATTGGGAGAAAGTTTTTCTGACAATATCCAGCCCTTTGTGTGGATCAATTTTCAAAGCTTTGCAAAGACGAATATACTCCACCAAATCGAGACGCCGCTCGCCTTGTTCGATTTTCCCGACCCAGGAATGTATAACGCCCAGTTTTTCGCCAAGCTCACGCATGGTGATTTTCTTTTGCTTGCGCTGACCGCGCAACCACTTCAACAGGTTGGAATATTCGGGCGAATAAATAGTTTTTTGCACGTCCCGATTTTAGGGACACATCGTATTTTACCAAAAATAGGTACAAGCCCTAAAAAAACAGCTTGTTACCCGCAGTAAAACTTTGTTAGAACCAGTAGCGAAATTATTAAAGGGTCATTATGAGAAGAAAAGTAATTATACGTTTTGCGGCTGCCGGAGCTTTGTTGCTTTTGACCGGGGCTGTAGCGGTCAGCACGGTAGATAAACTATTGCTGGAACCGCTTATGGTAGAATCTTCCGGCGGGCTGGTTGAAAAATACATTAAGTTTCGCGAGCAATGGGGCCCGATTGTTCCTCCGGGCGTTGTGTTCGGAGATGTTGCCGAACGTATGTCAAAAGGCGACTGGTCGTTTTTAAAAGAGAACTGGTATTTCACATTTTCCGACGGTGTCCTGTACGTGCCTGAAAAATCTGCACTGGCAAAAGAACTGAAGCTTCCCATCCGGATTCAGATGCGGGAGGATATGAAAACCGGTCAAATTTACATCTTCAGTGCTCCGTTGACGGATGAAAAAGAGGCTGGATTTGTCGGAGTGGCTGCATTTTCTGCTCCTGAATTCATGCCGTATGAGAAGGATTTCCCGCAGGATAAATACCTGTTCGATGAACTGTCACCTCGCCGCATAGTCTGGGAAATCACCCTTAAGCCAGAAGCCGATGCATGGGCTGATCTTATCTTTCAGCGCGAGGCGAGCGCTTCTTCTGCCAAACTTCTCGAAGGCGGCGGCATGATGAGCATGATGATGGTGCCGGAAGAATATGCCAACGATCTTTGGCTTTGCCTTGAACCACAATCCGGAAGCATTAATTTGAATGTGTTTGCACCGGAAGGTTTTACCAACCGGGTTGAAATCTATTCGTGTACCGATTTGATTTCCAATGTTTGGACTATTTTTGAGCAGAACCTTTATCCATCCGGTACTAATCCGGTAACGCTGGATGTATCCGGATCTGAAGTTCGCTTTTACGCCGCAGGCAATATGGATATAGATAGCGACGTCGACGGGATTCCGGACGCCAGTGAAAAATACATCTATAAAACAGACCCGAATAATCCCGATACAGACGGAGATGGAATGCCGGACGGGTGGGAACTTCAATACAGTTTTAATCCATTGGTTTATGCAGACGGCGGGTTTGATTTTGATTCGGATGGCCTGAGCAACGCGAACGAATATTTGAACAGTACCAGACCGGATATGTGGGACACGGATGGAGACTTGATGCCGGATGGGTGGGAAGTCGCTGGAGCACTCAATCCACTTATCGATGATTCGACCGGCGACCCGGACGGTGACGGGGTAAACAATCTGGCGGAATATAATGCCGGAACACATCCACAGATTGCGAATATAACGCCACCGGCGGGTGCAACGGGCGGTCTGGTTTTCCGGTATGACGACGATGGGCGGCTGAAGGAGTCTCATCTAAATAATGCTTCATCAGAGCTTTATTCGGTGAGTCCAGCGCATAATTTGACAGTTATCAACATTTACGCGGGAAACTAAAATGGATGGAAAAAATAAAATAAGAATAACAGGTTTGATCTTCGCTGTCATAATGCTGACGTGTTCAACCCTCCGCGCTGAAGAAGACGAAATGAGTTCTGTTAGCGGCTGGCATCTAATAGGAAGCGACCCTCTTCTGTACGTCACCAATTCAGATCCGGGGTTTATGTCCGAATTTATGTCGGAAGCTACTGAAGGAAGTTTTCCCGAGATGGAAATTACAGAAGCGATCCGCTCTCAAGCCGCAGCGCTGGATAATGATCCGGTTAAGATATTTGAGTTTGTTCGCAACCGCATCAGGTACGAGTTGTATTATGGCTGTTTGAAAGGTGCGGAAGCGACGCTGCTCAGCGGCGGCGGAAATGACATTGACCAATGCGCGCTGCTCGGTGCCTTGTTGAAGGCTGCGGATTCAAGCATTTCTTTACGTTATGTTAAAGCGAAGGCGGTATACGATGGAGCGTTCCTCGCTAATGTCACTGGCTGCCCGACCAATCACCTTATCCATCTAAATCCGTGGTTTTTATTCCCCGCTCCTACGACGTATACAGACGGGGTCGCTTTTGAGCGTTATTGGCTGGAGGCGACTATAAACGGCACTGCCTGTCAACTTGATCCAGCATTTGTCCCACACGAAGAAAACCCGGTAAACGGCGAAGCCCTGCTTGAAGAAGTGACTGATTATTCCCGTTCCGGTCTATTGCAGGCGGCCACTAACGGAGCGGCACTCGCAACCTGGGAACAGGTGCATAAACTGAATGGTTCTGCTGTGGAAACAGTGTTGCGGGGGTATGTATCGAATCTTTGGCAAGCCGCAAATAGCGGCAGGGAAGATTTGGTGCGACTGACCGAGCCCCGCGAAGTTGTCCTTCAAGCGGTAACGGCTCTGACAACCAACCTGCCCGAAGGTGTGGTACGCACCATCACCCAATCAACACTCACTGCACTCCCGGATAATATGTATGCTAAAACGATTGTTACGCATCCCGCGCCCTCATCTTTTACCAACTTACTTTACTCGTATGAGATGGCGGGAAAGCGACTGACACTCTTCTACAACGGGGCTGGTAACCGGCCTGTGTTGCGGTTGGACGGTGTGACTCGAGCGACCGGAAACGCCAGCCTCACCCTTGGGCAGGCATACTATCTTTCATTGCAAGTGCAATTGCCGGCCGCTTGGGGTGTCTACTCTCCGTCCGCAGCGAATAGGCTGACTGTCGGTTACAGTTATAATCTGGTGCACGACTTTATGACGGCATCCCCCAAAAGCATAGCCACTTATAGCCGTAAACTGGCGGAATACCGGGCGCGGGGACTGACTAACGGCACAGAAGAAGTTTTGGGGAGCACGTTACATCTTATGGGACTGCAATACTGTCGTCAAAATCGGTTACAGCAAGAGCTGCTCGGGCGACTGAGCGGTGTGCCTGTTACCCCCTCTTACATGTTCGGAGTGGTTGCGCAGGAAGCGGCCTATTTTATTGATTTACCTTTGGCGGGTCTTTCCTACGTGAAAGAAATGACCAATAGCGCCCGCGTGTTTCAGGCCGGGATATTTTTTGCCAGCGCGCTTGAACACGGAATGCTGGAGCAGATGACAACCAACTCGGGAATATCCACCACCAAAGGTATTCAACTAAACAACAGCTCATCGAATAAGACGTTTTACGTAACCACAAACAACTGGACGCAGGGGTTGGGCGTCCGTTCAAAACTGACCGGTTACACAGCCGCACAGAAAGTCACCCTTGATAAACTTGTTTTAACAAATGGAAGCACCATCCTGCTTCCGGAAAAACCGGTGTCTCTAGGGAGTTGGATCGGGATTACTTATTTCGAGTTGAAAACAGACGGCAGTATTGGTGCCGTTATTTCGGGGACAAACGGTACCCAAAACGGCGGATATGCCGCATGGCGAGGATACGTCGAGCCGCCGAGGGTGAATCGAATTGTCCAAACCACTTATACGCCTCTACCTCTACCCCCGGCGCAGTCATACCGGCCCCACAGCATAGAGCCCGTTGATCTTTTTTCCGGCGATTATCTCGTTGAAAACAACGATTTGGAACTTTCCGGACCCTTGCCGCTATCTGTTGTCCGCTCTTACAACAGTGGACAGGTGGCGGTCGATAATGCGATGGGTGCGGGATGGACTCATTCGCTGCAGGCAACGGTGGAGGAGCATTGCAACGGGGAGGCCGCATTTGGTGAAAAACAGACTGTAGATGCCGCTGCGGCTCTGACCGCGCACATGGTGATGCTGGATCTGATGCAGAGTGAAACCAATGCGATCGGCTGGACTGTATCGTCGATGGTCGCCAAATGGGCTATGGACGCGGTCACTGCAAACGCGCTGACGATACGCGCCGGGAACGCCGCTCAGCAATTCATTAGACTGCCGGGCGGCCTTTTTAATGCGCCGGCCGGTTCCACTGAAACTTTAGAAAAAAACGGGAATGCGTATGTAATGCGTGAACGATTTGGAAAAAGCTACACCTTCATAAACAACCTGATTAGACAAATCGCCGACGCGGACAGTAATACTGTCACGTTCACTTATAACGCACAGACCAACCTGCAAAGCGTAGCCAGTTCGTTTGGCCCGTTGCTGACTTTTGCTTATTATAATGCTACTGGTTCGTTGATCTCTGTGACGGATAATTCGTCCCCAGCCCGATCAGTTCAGTATCAATATGACACCAAAAAGAACCTCACTAATTTCGTGGACGCGGCCAGTAAAAAGTGGGGAATTGCCTACAGTAACACCAACCACCCGAATGCGATCACTTCACTAACTGATCCCGAAGGGATGGTTACGATCCGCAATCTTTATGGCAGTCTGGGTACTGTGACCCAGCAGGTTTCCGCCACATCCAATCTCTGGAATTTTTACACATCTGATGCCCAGAGTATCGAAGAAGATCCATTCAGAAAAAAGACGATCTATCGTTTCGATGCGGACGGACACACGGTTCAGACGCAGAAACCTGATGGGAGCATTGCAATCAGCGCTTATGATGGCCGGAGTCATGTCACCAATACGGTCAATGCCGAGGGAGTGACCAACCTCTTTGTTTATAACAATAATCTTAATCTCGTTGAAAAACGCGAAGCGGTTGGAACACCGGAAGAGAGAATTTTCTATTACGGCTACGACACGAACAATCAACTGATCTGCGTCAGCAATCAAATCAACGCCGCAGAGTGGCAGGTTTCACGTTTTGAGTATGACAGTGAACATCACCTCACCAAGGCAACCGATGCGCTGGGAAATGAGACGGTTTTTGAATACTGGCCGAATGGTTTGCTTAAGAAAAAAACCGACCCGCAAACATTGCGCATCACAGAATACACCTATGATGCTTACGGAAACGTGGACACCATCACCTCTACTGATGCCGCAATAGTTGATTTAGATTACAATATCAGGGGAAATCTCGTTAAACAAAAAGATGCGAAGAATGCCGAAACGGTTTTCACATATGACAACCGGGGGTTGTTGCTGAAGACTGTCCGTCCGGATGGATCGAGCATCAGCAACGGCTATAACGGAACTGGATTATTGATTTCGCAGAAAGATGCCCGCTCCAATACGGCGACCACCACCTATACGCCTGCCTATAAAGTTAAAACGATTACAACTCCAGACGGCGGGGTTATTTCAAACACCTACGATGTGGCGGATCGATTAATCGCTGTAAAAAACGCTAAAAATCAGATTGTCTCATATGCTTTAGATGAGATTGGCCGCATTGTCTCCGTATCTTCTGCATATTCTGTGGTTAAAAATTCATACGACGTTTCCGGAAACCTTACGAACTCCGTGGTTGACCCGTCTGGATTGAATCTCTGGACACGCTCTGAATACGATGCCCTCAACCGGCCTGTTAGCCGGCAATCGGCAATTGCCAATCAGCAGTTCCAATATGATTTAGCAGGCCGCCAGACAAACGTGTTTGATGCCGCTTCCAAATCCTGGGGTTCTGAATATGATGCGCTGGGTCGCAAAACAAAAAGCTTTCGCCCCTCCGGCACGACAGAGCAGTTCGTTTATGACGCATTAGGAAACCGGATCGGGTTCTACAATGCGGAAGGGAAGCCGGTTACCTTTGGCTTCGACGCGCAGGGACGGCTGAGTGCAATTACGAATGCTATCGGTAAAGTCCTTTTGTTTGCGTATGATGCCAACGGGAATTTGGCAGAAAACGAAAATGCCAAAAATGAAATCACACACTACGATTACGACACGCTTAACCGTCTAACAAATGTAGTTTATGAAGGTGTTTGGAAAGCATCATTCAGATACGATGCAAACGGCAACAACGTCCAACAAATATCTCCGATTGCTTCCGTAGTCTTTGGCTACGACGAGATGAACCGGCTAAAAGTTTCCACTCAGTCCGTGTATTCGGTGTCTTCTGTGGTTCAAAATTCGTATGACCTAAACGGTAATCGCACCAATATCGTTTATCCCAGCGGCTTAACCGTGGGCTATTCGTACGATGCGGAGAATCGTTTGGTTGGAGTCACTACGAAATACACGAACCACACGGAAAATTTTTCATTCGGATACGACGGCGCCAGCCGTCTTGTCAGCATGAGTTATCCGAACGGTGTCAATTCCACCTTCGGATATGATGCGGAAAACAAAGTTGTTTCTTATAACCACGGGGCTTTCCTAAACCGCGCCATCACCCGCGATCCGCGCGGCTACAAAACGCAAGAAGACATCTACGCCGGACTTATTCCGAACTTCACCAATGGGCTGCGCCAAACCCGTACGCACAACGATGCGGATCAGCTGTTAGCTTCCGGCGAAGCAACGTATAGCTATGATGCCAACGGCAGTCTTACTAATGCCGACGGAACAGCTTATTATTACGATTACGATAATCGTCTGATCTGCATCTCGAATCCTGTATCCTGTGTCTCGTATCTGTACGACGCAAGCGGTGTTCGTATTGGCCGTATCAATAATTCTGTCACCAATTATTTTGTTGTGGATTCTGTTGATTCGCTGAAGCGTCCGTTGGTTGAAATGGATACTTCTGGCAACGTGCTGCGATATTACGTTTGGGCGGGGTTCCGGTTGCTGGCACATATCGAAGCAGATGGAGTAATCCACTATTACCATTCTGATGAACTGAGTTCTACATTAGCGATGACTGACGAAAACGGAAATGTCACCGATCAGTTTGCTTATTCATCGTATGGGCAGTTATTAAATCATGCAGGGACAAATGAAACTCCGTTTTTATGGCTGGCAGGGTGCGGAATTTTTTATGATAACGCAACGGGACTGCATCTGACCGTTCATCGGGCTTATAGCGCGAAACAGCGGCGTTTCATCAGCACTGACCCGTTAGGAATTAACGGAAGCCGTAATCTTTATATGTATGCCGGTGCAAACCCTCTTAATTTTATCGATCCTTTGGGTCTTAATGTTTACGCAGTAGATGGCACATGGTTTGATGCACGGATAACCGGACAGTATTCTAATGTGCATGATTTTTCAGAGCGCGCGCGTCAATCCGGCGAATACACACGTTATTATGGCGGCCCCGGTTCACAAAGCAGCGGGCTGAAACGGCTCTGGGAAGGTGCCAGTGGCGCGGGGTCTGATGCGATTGCGGATCGCGTAACTGTTGATATACTCGTCGATGTTGCGTTCGGTAAGGGAAACGGGCAGGTTAATTTGGTTGGTTGGAGCCGAGGCGCTCCAATTGCAGTTGAAGTCGCAAGGCGGCTCGGGAATGCTGGAATAAAGGTAAATTTCTTGGGACTGTACGACTCCGTTGAAATGAATCCTTTTCAGAGCTCCCCCAATACGATTTCTGCAAACGTGCAAAACTTCGCACATGCTGTGAAAAGTGGCTCCGCCAGTCTCGCACAGCCTTTCCCAACAAAACTCTACGGCAGTCCGAATGAGGTGACTTTTAGCACCTATTATGGGACGACATCTAGCCACGGCGATATTGGTGCGGCCAATTTTTCAACCGATGCTCATCAATGGATGTTGAACAGCGCGTCGTCTGCTGGCGTAAAAATTGGAAAATGAGGAGGTGTCGTGAAAATATTATTTCGCTGTTTCCTAGTGTGCAGTGTTTTGATTACAAGCTCATGTAGATCGAAATGGCATGTCTTGGAGTTTCAAAACGTTTCGAGTGAGATAGTCAACTACTCGACTGAGGGCATACAATTATATTCTAAAGGGGGCGGCCCGCAAAATCTTGGTGGATGGTGTCACCCAGGAGTAAGTGGTTCATATAGTGTTATGGGGCCGCTTCGGCTTTCTTATCCGGTTAAAGTGTCGTGGGAATCAAAGGATAGTGATAAAAAAGGTACTCAAGAGTTTTCTAAAATTCCGGGAATCCCAGAAGGGCAGAAAGTGGTGAAAGACGGAGGCGGCTTGGTTGTCGGCTTAACTGCCGATTTTAAAGTCATGGTGTTTTTTGTTCGAGGTGATGCAATCGATTCTCACTTGTGTGAGCAGATACTTAAAGGTGAAGTTCCCCTGCCAGAATAACCAGATAATGGATAAACATGAAAAAGTTGAGCATCTATTTAGTTTTGTTCTGGACGGCATATTTCGCGCGGGCCGACATTCTTGATGGTCAGATACGATGGTGCGAGGATGCTTCGACGACTACAAACACAGCAATTTTCTCTTTTGATACGGCTCTCCAGTCAGGACGTATTTCAGGTTTTTGGATGGATGAATCTGGAACGGTCACCGACGATGGATTTCTTGTAGACGGCATTTTTGATTTCACCGTCTCTTCCGTCGCTTCAACCTACGATGAGTTGACGAATTTCGATGTGATTCTATGGTCGATTTATGAAGAAAGAATCCTCGGGGCAAAGGTAGAAGAAGTTTCGGGGTCACTTGGTAACGACCGGTTCCATGTGCAACACTGGGACTATTTAATGGGCGGAAGCTTCACTTATGCAGATGGCTCCTTTTCCGCCATTCCCGAACCCGCATCGGTTTTGCTCTTCGGTCTTGGCCTTTCATTCGTTGTGGTTATAAAAAGGATGAAAATCAGAGCGCAAAGCGACGTGTCCTTGGAAAAGTGAGCCCGGATAGAGCAACATTCTTTCTGTAATTTCATTTAGGCGCATCAGTCAGCCTTCAGTTTTAAGTATGCCTTTTCGGCAGATTCCCATTCTTCACTTACCTCCATCAAGATTGCACTCACTAGCCGAAGTAGGGAGGCCTCG
>JBBQSL010000099.1:0-12346 GCA_038213895.1 Kiritimatiellales bacterium
TCATGAATTTTCTGCAGCCACGAATCCGCGGTCTGCAAATAGCTCATTTTGTTTTCGACGTTTCCGGCCGCGGCGGACGTGTTGCGGGTCTGTGTCCGCAACCGTTCACTCATGGCCAGTCCGGACGGATCGTCGCCTGCATTTTGAATGCGGGTTCCCGACGATAATTTGCTCATGGAATTGCGCAGGCCTGAGATGTTGCTGGTGTAGTTTTTCCAGACGTTATAAGCCGCGACATTATTATTGATCTGCATGTCTAATCCTCCTTGATTTTTTTATTCGGCATCCTTGCCTACCGGTTTTTTTTATCGCCCGCATCCCGGCTAAAATGCGGGCGATTGGCTTTTACCCGGCGGCGTCACCGCCGGGTTGGGAAACCTAGCCCAAAAGCTGCATTACGCCGCTCGGCAACTGGTTGGCCTGTGCCAACATCGCGGTGCCGACCTGCTGCAGGATCTGATATTTCGACATCTCAGTGGTTTCTTTCGCCACGTCAACGTCACGGATCCGGCTTTCGGTTGCGCTGATATTTTCTGCGTAGTTGCGCAGACCCGACAGGGTGTGTTCCATCCGCTTCATTTCCGCACCGAGAACGGCGCGTTTGGAGCTGATGTAATCGATCCCGACATTCATTTTGCCGACCGCAGCGGAAGCTGCGGACTGCACCGAGATGCTCAGGTTGTCCGTCGTGATCAAGCTCGCCCAGGTCACGTTCTTGGCGAACGATCCGGCCAGACTCATGTTGTCGGCGTATGAATACGTTGCATACGATCCGATCACCGCAGCATTGGTCGCCGTCAGATTCAGGTCTTCCGAAGCGAACACCATGCCAACGTCGGCACCGACCTGCTGGGTGACGCCAGCGCTTCCGGCAATCCCGTCGCCGGACATCACGGCAACGCCGTCGCCGCCGCGGAACAGATAGAGTCCGTTGAATTTACCGGCGGCGGTCGCGCCGCTGGTAATGCGCTGGATTTCTGTCTGCATTTGAGAAAATTCTTTTTGTAGAACGTCGCGATCCGACTGGGCTTTCGTGCCGTCATTGGCCATCACAGCCAGTTCGCTCATACGGCCCATCATGTCGTGAACTTTCTGCAACCACGAATCGGCGGTCTGCAAATAGCTCAGTTTGTTTTCGACGTTTCCGGCTGCGGCGGACGTGTTGCGGGCCTGGGTGCGCATCCGCTCGCTCATGGCCAGTCCGGACGGATCGTCACCTGCATTTTGAATGCGGGTTCCCGACGAAAGTTTGCTCATGGAATTGCGCAGGCCAGCGATGTTGCTGGTGTAGTTTTTCCAGATGTTATAGGCCGCGACATTATTATTGATCTGCATAGCTTCTCCTCCTTGATTTTTTTATTCGGCATCCTTGCCTTGCCGGATTTTTTCTAATTCCCGGTTACGCATCCGACCGAAACGCACCCGCTAAATGATTTACTTTTTTGGAACCTTCAAAAAACCTTTCAGTCCGTTCAGTGAAGCCCCTGAGGCCCCTGCCGCCATTCGATTTTCCGCCTGAATGGCCTCGAAAACTTCTTTGCGATGAATCCGCATATCTGCCGGTGCAGAAAACCCTAAACTTACCTGATCTCCCCGCACTGAAAGCACTGTGACTTCAATGCCATCTCCCAGAATAACGCTCTCATTTGACTTCCGTGTCAGTACCAGCATAACGGCCCTCCATGGCTTGCTGTTGTTTAAATAACTTTTGGTTCTAAACTCTCTCTGTAAAAAATCACTGGTTTTTCAGCCGATTGATCGCCTCCCAGATGCGATAGCGAACGTCGTAGGTTCCCCCTTCGCAAATGATCTGTTTCCCGGTGCTGTTTTTCAAATTGATGATCAGCGGACCCTGCAGGTTTGCAGTGATATCGCGTGGATCTTCATGCACCGTGACGGTTGAGAAAACAAAGGCGTCTTCCTTCTTCTCGAGATGAAGCGCCTTGAGATCCGCCCCGCTGATCCGGATCCGGAAGTCCGGACAGACCAGATAGGGATCGACACAGACAAAGGAAACCTCTGGATTAATTTCGATGGATTTCAAAAAGAAAAACGGCTGAAGCTGCGTGTCACAATAAAGGACAAACTTTTTATATTCCTCAAACGCCGGAATCCCATCCGGGAAAGTGAAAATATTATCCTGGTTCACCGGAATGCCCACGGTGCGGGTCATCGGATCTAGGACTATCGGCGTAAACTGTTTTACTTCTTCACTCATGAAATGATTTTCCTTGCATACGGCTCCTTTGTAGCAAGCCCGATACCACGCCGATCCTGCCTATTTTCGGAACAAATTTCCGACTTAGCCCGCCATCTACCGGAAAAAAGTTCCGATTCGGCATAAATTTCCGATCCGTCGTACGCCATCATATGAGACACTCCTTTTCCCACAGGGCGAGGTTTACCAGCGGCCACAGAAGCATGCCGGCCGCCGGGCTTTCCGGCGCATCCAGCACGGCGCGCAGGGCCTCCGGCCGTACGGTCTGTTCAATCAGCCGCGAATCCAGCAAGGTCTCTTGCGCAAAGGCTCGTAGCGATCCACCCAGCCATTCACGAAACGGAACCGGGAAGCTGACTTTCTTGCGCGCCATAATTTCCGCCGGAATCTTTCCTTTAAACGCCCGGCGCAAAAGCACCTTGCTCTCGACGAGATTGCGCTGATCGATTTCCGCCACATTCATCAGGCGGCCCTGCTGTTGCGCGACGGCGTCGCGCCAGATCATTTTACAGCTATCTGGCAGCCCGAAAAGATATTCAGCCAGCCGGTGGTCGGTAAACGGCACACGGGTTTCGACCGAAGCGGCCATCGTGCTGCTGTCCACGCGATTCAACAGCCCTTCCAAATTAATGCGCGCATGCAGGTGCATATGCTTATCCAGCGTTGAACAGCCGGCAAACCGGTTCATCAAACTCTCATAATGCGCATGTACCGCACCGGTCCGCTCCAGCAGTTCCGGATGCAGAACCGTCGATTGCAAAGCCGAGCCGATCCAGGAATTTAGCAAAAAATGATGTTCAACATGGTTCGGCAGATGCGGTTGCTGATAAAACCGCATCATCGCACGATCCACCCGATTCGGCAGATCGTCCGTCCGCAGCGGCGTACGGCGTGCGCGGTCAAAATCAGTCGCGGAAAAATAGGGAATCACATATCCGCCGAACAATTCGTCGGCACCCTCGCCGCTCAGCGCCACGGTATAATCCTGTTTTAGCGCGCGCGCTAAATGATAAATGGGGATTTCGTTCGGCGTGCTCAACGGCAGACCTTTTTGCCGAATTAATAATTTCCAGGTCTGCACAAAACTGCTGGCGTCCAGATGGATTTCTTTACACGACATATCAAACGCCTGTGCCGCAAGACGCACATAGGGCCATTCATTGCAACCGTGTTCGCCGTATCCGACGCTGTAGGCACCGAACGTGCCGTGACGGGTTGCGATGGATGCAATCACGGTAGAATCGATCCCGCCGCTCAAAAAGCCGCCGAGCGGAACATCGCTCACCATCTGCTCTTTGACCGCGCGGCTCACCATGTCGTGCACGGTATTCACCGCCTCATCCATTAACGGCGTGTGCTTATCCCCTTCGCTGACGATCGGAAACTCCCAATACGGCAGGCAGACCGCACTCCGCGGATTCCGGATTGCGACCAGGCAGTTTCCGGGTTCCAAGGTTTGGATATCTTTCAGCAGAGTCTGCCGGCCGAAGGTCGTGCGAATAGTGGTGAAATAATGCAGCACGGCTTCAGAATCAAGTTCTGTGCCGATCTCATCAAACGCCCGCAACGCCGCAACCGTCGACGCAAATACAATGCCTTGCGATGTCCGGGCATAAACCAGCGGTTTCGCGCCCACCCGGTCGCGCGCCAGCAACAGGGTTTCATCGCGCGGATCAACAATGCCGAAGGCATAAATGCCGACCAGCCAGCCAAGACAGGCACTGCCCCACTCTAGATATGCACGCAACAGCACTTCCGTATCGCACTGCGTCTCGAACCGATGACCGCGCTGACAAAGCGTTTCGCGCAGCTCGCGAAAATTATAGATTTCCCCGTTATACGTCAGCGCCACGCCCGACGCGCGATCAACCATCGGTTGCTGTCCTCCGGCCAGATCAATCACACTCATACGGCGATGGGCAAATCCGACGCCCGGTTTTTCATAGAATCCACCGGCATCCGGGCCACGCAACACCATCCGTTCTGCGGCGCGGCGCAAGGCCGTCGAATCCGCAGGTGCCTGAGAATCCCAATTGAAGCATCCCGCTATTCCGCACATAGCGGCTCCACAGTCAGGCCCCACCGCTGATGGATCAAATGCAGCAGCTGTTTCGCGCGCACATCCATGGTATGGCCGGCTTTCACGCGAAGCTGCCCCATACGAATTTCCACCCGGCGGTCTCTCTGAAGAAACCCGGCAATCAGATCATCCAGATGTGATTCCTGACCGGGTGGACAAAATAAAATTCCCTGCGAATCTCCAAACTCTTCGCTTAAATAGGTTGAGGGTGTAGATAGCACTCCGCACCCGCAGGCTAGCGCATCAAAAACCCGTTCATGCCCGCCGTCGCGCAACGTCGGCGCATGATTCACCACCAGTTTACTCTGCCGCAGAATCTCCGGAATCTCCAAATGACTGACGGCGGGATGCACGGTTACATTGGGTGACAGCCCGATTTGGTCCCATGGCCCGTTGCCGAAAACATGCAACTGATGTGCGCAGATCGATTGGAAAAACCGAATCCGGTGCTGATAGCGAAAATAGAGGTCAAACAGCGGCAACATTCCCAGGCACAGTTTTTGCAGATCCTCTGGGCTCAGGTTAAAACTCGAATCGAGCAGAGTCCAGAATTCCAGATCAATCAGCCGTCCAGATTCAAACTGATACGCCCCCAGCACCTGTTCAAGCAGGTTCCCCAGCTCAGGGGAAATGGTTGCAGCACCATCCAGTAGCTGTTTTTTATACTTGTCCGGAAACTCCATCGTGCCGAAAAACACCAGATCATACGGTCGGTTGGACAAGTCCGAGCCAGCGGTGAACAGCGCGGTGGCAGCATGCGGCAGAAAGTGGGTTCGCGGGGCCATCAGACGTTCCTCGGCAAAGAAACAGCGGGAGCGATCGACAAACAGTAGCTCGATGGAGCGGCCAAACTCCGAATTCTCCAGCCGCTTGCGGAAATACATCTCGTTAAAAACGGGGTGATCCACACTCCAGGCGATATGCCGCCTGTCCAGACTGCCGCCCAGCCAGCAGCCGACCAGATTGAATCCGATCGACACCGTGTCTTCGCCGAAATCACAGCCGATCACCTCGAGCGGATCTTTCAGTTGCGCCTGTATGCCGTGTTTTTCAAAACCGGCGCGCAACTGTTCGTGCCAGTGCGAAAAAATATCGTACTGACTCTGCCCCACCGTTAAATAGAGATTTTTCAGCTTCATCTTCCCCCGTCGATAAAGCGTTTATGCCGCAGCTGGGGGTTCGATCCATCCGCCGCGATTTTTTCGGCAATGCACTCTGCAGCCCTTCCATTTCCATACGGGTTAGCCATCCCCGCCAGCGACGAGCGAAAATCCAGCGACAGTGCGCGCCGAAGCCCTTCTTCAATCGCGACCTGGTCGCAGGGCACATCAATCACGTTCCGTCCGCGCACCCGCCCCTTCTGCCGGTCGCCGATATTGACGACGGGCAGTTCAAACGAAGCCGCCTCAATGATCCCGCTGGACGAATTTCCGATCATCACCGAAGCATAGCGCATCAAAGAAAAGTAGCGTGCCGTTCCAAGGTTTGGAAAAAGCCGCGCCGCCGGATGCTGTGCGGTAAACGTCTCCAGCTTTTCATAAATTTTTGAATAGCCCGGATCGCTGTTCGGGCCGCTGATCACCAGCGCACAGCCCTGCAATACGGCAAAGCTCTGCAACACGGCATCAACCTGCTCTTCGGCGCGCAGTGTCACCGGATGAAACGTGACTAGCACCAGCGGACTCTTCAAGTTCATTTGTAGCGAGTCTTCCAGTGCGCTCAGCGACCACAGCTCGAACCCGTTCAGATGATCCAGCCCGGGAGCTCCGCTCACGGTCACGCGCCACGGCTCTTCTCCCATTTGCAGAAGGCGGTCGCGGTAGGTTTCGGTCGATACAAAATGCAGATGACTCAGCTTGCTGATCGCGTGACGGAACTGATCGTCCATCGCGCCTTCCGTAATTTCCCCGCCGTGCAGATGCACCAGCGGAAGCGCAAACGGAATCGCGGCCGAGGCGGCGGCAAACATTTCGAAGCGGTCGCCCAGCAACAGCAGTAAATCCAGACCGGCAGTCCGGTAGACGTCCGAAAAAGCAATCATGCCGCGCCCCATGGCGGAGGCGACGGCGGCGGCATCGTCGGTTTCCGGAACCAGCGGTACGCGATAATCTGCCACGAATCCCGCCGCCTCAATGTCGCGAACCGTTTCGCCAAATTTCGGGTTCATGTGCGTGCCGGTGACAATCAGCACCGGCTCCAGTAAAGGATGTGCACGAATGACCCGCAAGACCGGAAGATAAATTCCGAAATCAGATCGTCCGGCCGTAATCACTCCGATGCGTAGCCGACTCATAGCGCCCCCTGAAGATGGGAAAGTTGAAGCACGTCGCCTTCCTGCAAGGCGCAGTTCAGCGATTTGCCGAGCAGAAGTTTGACCCGGCTTTCCGCCAGGCCGGTGCCAGGCCGACGCAGAATTAAATCGTCCGGGAGTAGAACTGCACCCGGTGCCAAATCGTGCGCGGCGACCCAACTGCGTCGGGCGGCCTCGGCAACATTCTTTTCAGAGGCTGCCGGTTGTTTAATTCCCGAGCCTAGGGCCGATTCAATGTCGCGAATCGAGATGACCAGTTGTCTCAGCTCGGACGGTTCCAATGATGCCCGGTGATCGGGACCTTCCATAGTCCGACTGAGTGTAAAATGTTTTTCAATCACACACGCGCCGAGTGCAACGGCGGCCAGCGAAACGTGAATGCCATGCGTATGATCGGAAAAGCCGACGGGAACCTGAAATTCATCAGCAAGGGTCTGCATGGCGCGCAGATTCACATCGCACGGCGCAGCCGGATAGTTGGAGACGCAGTGGAGCAGAATCAGTTCCGCGTTTTCGGAGCGGATCACCTTAACCGCGGCGCGCACTTCATCGAGATTGGCCATGCCGGTGGAAAGAATAACCGGTTTCCCTTTACGGGCGACATGTCGCAGCAAGGCGTGATGCGTCAATTCGCCGGATCCGATTTTATAAAATGGCAAATCGAGTTCGGCGAGAAAGTCCGCACTGACCGGATCAAACGGTGTTGATAAAAAGATAATTCCCAGAGCCTCGGCATGCGTCGCCAGCAGACGGAATTCATCATGCGAAAGTTCCAGCTTCCGCAACATGTCCCGCTGGGTCGTATCGTATCCAAGATTCTTTTTTTGATAAGCCGCACCAGGCGTTTTGCCGGTTACGAGATCTCCAGTCCGGAACGTTTGAAATTTAACGGCATCGGCGCCCGCTTGTTTAGCCGCATAGATCAATTGAACCGCCAGATCAAACGATCCGTTATGGTTCACGCCAGCTTCGGCAATGATGAAACAGGAGTCTCCGTCCAGGACCGGTGCTCTCATTGTCCGCCTCCCTGCTCGCGCCGGTGAAAGAGCCACTCGGCCCATTCAAAGTCATCCGGTGTGTCCAGATCGAGCGACCGCTCCGGCGGCATCACATAGGCGCAGGTTCCGGACGGGCACCATGCCCTCGCAGACAGCAGAACATCAGTTTTAATCAGATAGATCGCGCCGTTCGGCACATAAGCAGGCGGCAGATCCTGCCGACGGGTCGCGTTGAGCGGGCTTTCGACATATGGAACAAGCCGTCCGCGAAAGTCCATCTTCTTGCAGAGCAGCGGATGATCTTTGGCTTCAGTCACGCTGACGATTGCATCGGCTCTTGCGCTTCGCATTAAATTAAATGCGGCATCGATATCCTCCGCGGTACGAAACGGCGACGTCGGTTGAAGCAGAAGAATAAATTCAGGAAGGCTCACTTGCGCCGCCAGCAGATGTTCGACCGCATCAATCACTGGCGACGTATCGGTCGCCAGATTTGCGGGACGCAGGAAGGGAACCTCGGCGCCGCAGGCTTTTCCGGATTCTGCAATGCCAGGGTCATCGGTACTCAGCAGAACGCGCGCAACACAGTGCGCGGCACGCGCCGCATGAACTGAATGCGCTAGCAGCGGCTTTCCACCGAGCAGTTTCAGGTTTTTTCCAGGAATGCCTTTTGAGCCTCCGCGGGCGGGAATGACAGCTAAAACGTCGGGGTTCATGGCAGAAGCTCCAAATTACGTAGTAAGGAAACCACGTCCGGTAGTTCCGCCACATGGGGCGACACAAACTGAAGCGGACGCAGGCCGCGACGCTTCCAGCCGTTCCGGCATTGAACATATAACGGATCGGTCCACCGATGAACCACGCAGGCGGTTTCCGGAAGCCGATGTAGAAAACAGCCCCGCCACATCAGTTGAGCCAGCAGTTCGGGCCAAGGCTCTATGACCGCCAGCTCCAACATCGGATAGCGCCGGATCCACTCCAGAACATAGACCCAGTTGCCGGGGGCCACCACGGTGAGTGCATCGTGCTCAGGATCAAATCCGGTCTCGGCAACAAAACGGTTAACGACACAGCGGGCTTCTGTAAAAATTGAAATAAACGCGGAGAGTTCGCGCCACGCTCCGTTGACCTGCCGTTTGACATAAGGAACAACCTGGTTGATCCAGTGAATATCAAAATCAGGCAGCACTCCCGGCGCGATACATCCCAGACGCTCAGCCAAAGCCGGATTCCCTTTTTGAATGGCCGCCTTGTTTTCCTCAAAGAAGGCCGAAAAACAGTGCGGATCACCGCCCTGACTCAGACTGAGATGCAGGTCGGCGCAAAACCGGTTGACCATGGCGTAGCGCCGATTCAGGAACCGCAACTGTTTTTGCGGATCGGATTCTTCGCTTACGAGACCCGGCGTCTCTTTCATCATCTGATCGGCAACCTGAAACACGGTATTGAGCCACGACATGCAGACCGCGCCGCTACGAAAATCCGCTTCAGCTTGAATGGACTGTTCGATTTCTTTCTGTGCCCGTTTGATCGCGGGAATCCGCTGCGGATACCAATCCAGTTCCCGCGCCAACGTACGGCAGCTGTTCAGCACTGCGTTCAGGGCGGACTGCTCCTGCTCCAGTTCGCGCAGGGTTTCTAGCGCGAGCGAATTCGGCAAACATTCCGCCGCATGAAACAGCGGCGGCGAAGAAAAAAGCGGAGGAAGCCCTTTCGCCCAGCAGTCGAGGGTCAAAACCTCCGTATGTTGCAGGGCGCTTCCTCCGGAAATATTTACAAGCTGTAGGCCGGGCACGGTATGAATCCCGTCCAGATATTGATTCATGGCGTCCCGCAGCATTCTTAATGTATGATTGGCCGGAACCGTGCCGCTGTGATTGGCGGCGGGCAGTTCAAACAGTTCATCGGCGGTCGTTGGCGAGGATTTTTCAGCGTAGAGCTGGCCATCTGAACTCAGGCAGTAGTCCTGCCCGATTAAAGCAATTTTCCGGAAGCCGTTGCGGATCATGTAGTCGAGGGCGTGTACCGAAACGGTTTTATTCAACGCGATATGGAGCAATGGAAGGTTGTAGTGCACGGCCAGCCGATTAAACGGAAGAGAACTGCCCGCGCACCAGACGACATTTTGAAAACGGGCGGCAACTTCAGGGGCAACTTCGGCTGTTGCAACCAGAAACGAGTCCGGCTGAAGTCCGGCAGGCCAGTTGCGCCCGGACAGCGCGTCGCCTTCCACGATAATGTCCGGCGTAATGCCGACCGTTTCCAAGGTTCGGACGGCGTGACCGACCGCAACGATGACGACGCGATCTGCAATGGATTTTAAAACGTCCAGCGATCCGGCGAGGGACGGCCCGGCACCACAGAGTACGGCGGGCGTTTCCAGCGAAACTGGGACGGGCAAAACGGCGGGTCCAGCGAGCATCTGCCGGGTGTTGCAGCAGGCCGCGCGCAGACGGATTAGCCCGCTGCGTTCGTCAGATTTCGCATTGTCGATGGCGGTGCGAATAGCCTGCTGGATGGAGTCGCATTCGGCGGGAAACTTTTCCTGATAGCTCGGCTCAATAATCAGCCGTACGTTTTTTTCGGGAAGGATGGCCGTCAACAGGGCGGTTTTTTCGGCATAGTCCTGCCCTTTGGCAACTGGCGCGGCGAGGGTTCTTCCGCTACGATAGCTTTCCGGCGCGAGGTCTTCGGTGTGGAGTCCTAGCAGGAATGTGCAGTCGGGGAGCCGACTGCGAATCTCTGGCAGGCGGCTCTGCGGTCCGAAGAAAACGAGCAAATGCGGGGTGTCGTGCGGAGGATAGAGCGCGTTTTCCGGCAGGGTGTTTTGCGCCGAGCACGCCAGCATATCGACGGCTTCCCGATAATATTGTTCGATAGTCTGGCTGATGGGCATAGTTTGTCTCCTCTGCTTTCTAAGCAAAGAAGATGCCACGGCACCGGAGCGCGCTAATTCTTCGAGAAGAACATGGAGTTGATATAGCTCATCTGCTGTTTCATCGCCGCCAGCGAGTCTTCCATCCTCGTGAAATTATCCCACTGTTCCTGCTCATAGGTTTTTAGAGCCGTTTTCATCTCGTCGACATCATCTGAAAGGACATCATAACGTGCAGTCAGCGCCTCAATCTGCTTGGCAATGTCTCCAGTCAGTGACTCACTGACCCGGGACATGTACTTGTAAAAATCCGACGCAACTCCATTGGTATAAGCCACTTCGGTTGAGTTAAATGTTCCTTTGAACATTTGTTCAACGAGCGAAAAATTATTTTCGAGCATTCGATCCAGCATATCTTTATTGACGATTTCCAGCTTGTTGTCCGTGCTTTCCGTCCAGATGCCGATATCACCCAGCGAGTCCATCACGCCAGCTTTCCCGTTATCGTCATAAGCGGCATTGGTGGCGTTGAGTGCCGGGCTTTTCACCGATGTGGCCAATTTCCGGAGGTTGCTTTTGATCGTTAAGATCAAACTGTCACCGTAAAGCTCCCCTTTATTGGCCAAATTGGAACTGCCGCCCATGGAAATAGCACTGTATCCATCGATCTTTGCAGCCAGGGTGTTGTATTTTTCGACAAAGTCCAGAATCGCCGCTTTTGCGGCTTCCCGGTCGGGGCGAACATCGAGTAGCGCGGTTCCGGCTCCGTTCAGGCTCAGCGTCATTCCTTCAATCACGTCTTTCAGACCGGTATTGGCAGAACGGATGACAGTGATGCCATTGACGGAGAAGTGCGCATCGGCACCTGTAATTTTTTCATTTTTAACCAGGCCTCCGCTGTCCAGCAGACCGAGTCCCTGTAATGCGGTTCCGGTGACGTCGTTCAGGCTGACGCTTCCTTCTCCGGTCTTTTCGCGCGTGATGACCAGATGATTGTCCACAATACTGGCCTGCACCCGAACGTCTTTATTCATCTTCAGTGCCGCGCTGTTGATCTTGACCCGCAGACTGCTCAGCGTGTCACCCGCTTCAAGAGTAATCTGCTCGCCTTCAATTTCAAAACTATCGCCTTCGGCTCCGTAGCCAGCGGAAATGAGATCCTGCGAGACGTCCAGCTGATCCGACGCGATGCTCTGGGCATAGGCAATGTTACTGACAGAAATGGAGTAGGCCTGTTCGTCCGAAGAGGTTCCGACGGTGGCGCTGACCACGGAAGAATCGGACGATTTCGCAGACATATTCTGCCACGTCTCATAACTCCTCAAGGTGTTTAGCGCGGAGGTCAATGCCTCGGACGAGGTTTTCACCTCCGCCCAGGCCCCGAGGTCATAGTCGATCTCAGAACGCACCTTCTCTTTGCTGGTAATAGGAATTTTGCGGGCTTCGACCAGCTGATCGACCATGCTCTGATAATCATAACCAGAGGACAAACCTCCTAAATGTATAGCCATTGCGAATCCTTACGTTGAACGGACATGATACATCGGCTGTTCAGCAGGACGCATGCCGCCGGATTTTCCAGAGTTTTGAAAATTCTGGCGGTTTTTTCCATAAAAAGTGTCAGTCCTATTATTTACGTGTTTTTTGCTTGTAGAACTGGTGCCTTTTTTTAAGAAAGAGCTTAAAAAATAGGACTTACACTTTTTTAAATGGTCATAAAGGGGTCAGTCCGCCTAATTCATTATTTTTCTTTTTAGTTCCCACAAAACTCCATCATTGGACTGCTCCACGTAAAAGGGTCAGTCCGCCTAATTCATTATTTTTCTTTTTAGTTCCCACAAAACTCCATCATTGGACTGCTCCA
>JBBQSL010000100.1:0-12316 GCA_038213895.1 Kiritimatiellales bacterium
TTAGCGAACCAAAGCGGCGACGGGCGTCCGACATATTCGCACAGGTAGTAATCGAGATCCTTTTTGAATGCGGGATCTTTCTGCGCCGTTTTATAAACGCGCTCCAGTTCACGGAGCGGTTCCATCAGTGTTTCGGGAACAAAGATGCCACCATACGATCCAAAATGTCCCTGTTTATCCGGTTGAGTCGATTTCATGGCAGCAAGATAAGCGAGACACCGCTCCGTTTCCACAAAAAGGATAAAAAGAAACGCAGAAGGCTTATTGGAAAAATAGGCCGCAGCGCAGAGTATAGCTATCGCCAAACTGCAATTCAGCAGATCGTCCGTCAACTTCCTGATCAAAATTCTGAAGCCGTGTATAGGCCGCGCCGGTGAAAACGCCCCAGTGTTCGCCGACCTGATGTTACAAATCAGCCCCAACATAAACGCCGAGAAGCCAATCCTCTTGCGTATCGCTTCCGCTGGCCAATGCGCCGTCGCGATAAGAAAAATCGCTTCGAATCCATGCAATAGTTCCACCCGCCGAATCTGCCGACTTGTCCGCCGTAGCGCACCGCGCGAAGGAGGAAGGCGCTAGAAGCCCAATTGTCATCATCTTGTTGTCAATTATCCTGTGAAAAAAAGCCTGTGACTAAAAGAAAGCCCGGAATTCATTGGCTATTCGCGTTCATTCGCGGTTTGGTCATTTCCGTTTCTAGGTTTATATCAAGTTCGGGAAGTTCTGCGAACGGCGGCGATAAACTGCTTCACTTTACGAATGTCTTTAACCCCGGTCTCTTTTTCGACGCCGGAACTGACATCCACACCCCAAGGGTTAACCGCCAAAATAATATCCTGCACATTTTCCGGAGTTAGCCCCCCCGCCAGAAGGACTCGTTGCGGTAACATTTGTACTAGTGATGAGGCCTTGCCAATATCAACCTGTCGGCCAGTTCCGCCAACCGTTTTTTCGTCAAAAGAGTCCACCAATACAACAGACGGTTCGGGGCGAAGTTCGCTAATCACGGCGGGTTTAAAGCCAACATCCACCCGAGGTGCAATCCACGTCTCTAAGCCATGAAAAAGCGGACGGTCAATTCTCCAGTCATTGGAAATCAGGTGGATTTGAATGACATCAAGATGACAGGCGATGGCAACGGCTTCGACCTCGGAGGGTGGCGGTTCGACAAAAACACCGACTTTTTTAATCTGCTCTGGAATAAATCGTAACCAACTGGCGACCTGTTCGGCACGCACATATCGCTTGGCTCGCGACCAGAAAACAAAACCGATGGCGTCAGGCTCTAAAGCACAAATCTGCTCCAGATCGTTTCTGGAGCAAATTCCGCAGATTTTAACAAAGGTTCCCATGGAAACTCCCATGGAATATTGGAATGGAGGAATATTGGATCAGTGCTTTTCTATTACCCAACAATCCATCGTTCCAGTATTCCAGTATTCCATTATTCCTCTCCTATCCTGCGCTTTCCCCCGCAAGGTCCTCGGCCAATTCTTCGGCGGCTTCAAATGCCGTTTCGCGACGGACTTCACTGTCATCAAAGAAAAGCGGGTTTTGTCCATCGGCCCATGCGATACGGATATCGCTGATACCAATGAAGCCGAAGGCGGAGCGAACCTGACGGGTCAGCGCATCGCGATCATCATCTTCTTTATAAACACCACCTGAGGCGACCAGCAGCACGATACTGGTAATATTATGCAACGGTTTCGGGCCGGCTGCAGTCAAGTTAAACGTCAGACCGGGACAAAGCACCTGATCCATCCAGGCTTTCATAACGGCAGGCACGGTGAAGTTCCACATCGGCATTGTCAGAACCAGAACATCCGCCTGCTTAAAGGCTTCAGCCTGTTTCAGAGCATAATTCATGGCGGACTCTTCAGCCTTACTAGGTTCGTAGGCCGCATCAAATACGGGCAGCCAACAACGGCGGTAAAGGTCATTGGAGTAGTACGGCGGTTTATCCTGATAGAGATCAACATTGTTGAGTTCAACATCCGGATTAAGCTCCATCAGTTTACCGAAAAAGCGTGCGGCGAGCTGTTTAGACACAGACTGCTCGATAGGCTTCGGATTGGCGCACACGTGCAAAATATTCATTCGCTGATACTCCTTGGTTTCGTTCGGGTTATGCAATTAATCGACAGACTGTAACAGCCGTGCGGGGCGTGGCACAAGCGTTTCTTTAGCCCGTAAGCAGGTTTCCTGAATTTTAAGGAGCCAGCCTTGCCCCCCGCCGGTTTTTGTCCTAAGCTCCTGTTTCTTCTTTTTAACCATCTATTTTAAGGAGCCAACTGATGAAAAAGGATTACCGCGACTATCTACAAAACACCCCCGATGCGGAGGGACACTTTGGACCTTACGGAGGAGCCTATATTCCACCACAGCTCACTGGGCCGATGCGGGAAATTCACGAGGCTTACCTTAAAATAAGCCGCTCGCACCGCTTCATCGAAGAGTTACGCTCCATTCGTAAACACTATCAGGGGCGCCCTACCCCCATTTATCACGCGGCACGACTCTCCGAAAAATGCGGTGGAGCCCAGATTTACCTCAAACGCGAGGATCTCAACCATACCGGTGCCCACAAAATCAACCATTGCATGGGCGAAGGCCTGCTAGCCAAATATATGGGTAAGAAAAAACTCATCGCCGAAACCGGTGCCGGTCAGCACGGTGTGGCGCTGGCCACAGCCGCTGCCTACTTCGGTCTCGAATGCGAAATTCACATGGGCGAAGTGGACATCATCAAAGAACATCCCAATGTTGTACGGATGAAGCTCCTCGGCGCTAAGGTCGTGCCGGTTTCTTTCGGACTAAAAACGCTCAAAGAGGCGGTTGACTCCGCTTTTCAGGCCTATCTTGTTGATCCAATCAGTTCCATCTACTGCATCGGGTCGGTTGTCGGTCCACATCCTTTTCCGATGATGGTTCGTGACTTTCAGCGCGTCGTTGGCATCGAAGCGCGTGAACAGTTTTTTGAAATGACCGGCGGGATGCCGAATGTTATCACCGCCTGCGTCGGCGGCGGTAGCAACGCGATGGGAATTTTCTCAGCTTTCCTAAACGACCCCTGTGAAATCTGGGGCGTTGAACCGCTGGGTCGCGGCCCCAAGACCGGCGACCACGCCGCCACGTCTACGTACGGCAAACCTGGCATTATTCACGGCTTCAAGTGCTACCTGCTTCAGGATGAAAACGGTGAGCCGTCACCGGTTTATTCCATCGCCAGCGGACTCGACTATCCAGGCGTCGGTCCCGAGCACAGCCACCTTAAGGACGAAGGTCGCATCAGCTATACTGCTATCAACGATAAAGAATGCTTGGACGGATTTTTCACCCTCTGCCGATTAGAAGGCATCATCCCAGCACTCGAAAGCGCGCACGCGGTTGCCTTCGCGATGCAAAAAGCCAAAGAGATGAAATCCGGCACGATTCTCGTCAACCTCTCCGGTCGCGGCGACAAAGACCTCGACTTCGTAGTAGATAATTACGGGTACGGAGATTAGCGCATTTTCTCAAAAGGTGTAGCCACTTAGGCCGGCGGATGCCTGCGATACGTACCGCAGCCTTCTAGAGCATTTAACGAATGAAGTGCCGTTCGACCCGCTTGTAGGACACACTTCCCGTACTCGGGGGCGCGTGATGGGTACAAGCTCTCTGAATACAGAGAAGCTCGTCCTACAAAATCATAAGATACGACATTTCAACCGTTACCTGTTTTAGGCTGCCTTATAGAACCGGCCACAGATTTTTTGAATACGCTCTAAGCCGACTTATTTGGCTAGAGAAGAAAACGAAGCGGGCTCGCTGGCCAACGACGTATAGGTAGGCGTAAGCCCCGGGGCAGTAGTCGTTTGCGGTTGATTCGTTCCTGCTGCAGCGATTGAGGCCGCCAGATCAGGCTTATGAAGCGTAGTCGTTCCAACCGAAGACCTCGGCATGGGTCGATCCAGCAGGTGAAGTCCGAGAAAAATAATAAACAGTGCGGCAACGCCATAGCGCGGCTGAGCAAACATCCACGCAAAACTTTTATCAGGGAACAACAGCAAAGAAGGCCTATTGCTGGTCAATCGGATCGTCCGCATAATATTCTGGATATTTTTCTCAGTACGGGCATCTACCGGACGTTCATACGTTTTAAGCGCCAGCAGGCCGGGAATATCCAGCTCGAGAATCTCTGTTTTTTTAGGTTTGCTCATTTTACAAACTCCGCCAACTCGACCTGCAGTTGTTTATGCGCATAAAACAAACGTGACCGGACTGTTCCCTCTGAACAATTCATCACGTTGGCAATTTCTGTATGGGGTAACCCCTGTACATCGTGCATAACAACCACGGCTCTGTGCTTCTCCGACAGCTTAAGCAGGGCTTCGTTCATTTTCTCCTGAAATTCTCCAAGACTCATTTTACGAAGGACAGACCCTTTGGTAGAAAATTCGCGATACGATTCGGCTGTTTTAATATCCGGATCAAACTCATCAAAAGTCACTGTCTGCCGACGGTTGCGTCGTTTACGGAAATTAATGGCACAGTTCAACGCGATACGATAAATCCAGGTGTAAAATCCGGCCTGTTCGCGAAAATGCCCCAGCGCTTTCCAGGCTTTAACAAAAACCTCCTGAGCCAGATCTTCGGCATCCTCTCGACTGCTGACCATGCCATAAATAAGACCGTAAATTCTGCCGTTATAGCGTCGCACCAGCTCTTCGTAAGCGGAAATATCTCCAGCCTGCGAACGATGCACCAGATCGAGATCCGGCGGTTCTGTTTTCTGCTGTTCAGGGGTTTGCATAATTATAGGGGTTTCCAAACCTTGGAATCTGCTTGTAACAGGTTTCCCAACCATTTGAAAAAGAAAAGCGCCCCGAAATTTTCCGGGGCGCAGGCGCGAACCGTAGAACACCGAATAACGAACACCAGATTTCGAAAGTCGAACAAATCCTTCCTTCTGCGTTCATTATTCGATATTCATCATTCCCTAGCCTTGAATGGCAGCCTGCGCAGCGGCCAAACGAGCGATTGGTACGCGGAACGGCGAGCAACTAACATAATTTAGGCCTGCTTTGCAGCAGAACTTCACACTAGCTGGGTCACCACCATGCTCCCCGCAGATCCCACATTTGAGATCTGGACGAGTCGAGCGACCCTTCTGCACACCCATCTGAACCAGCTGGCCAACGCCACGCTGGTCAAGGTGCTGGAACGGGTCACACGGCAAGAGCTTTTCCTTCAGGTAGTCCGGCAGGAACGAACCGATGTCGTCACGGCTGAAACCAAAGGTCATCTGCGTCAGGTCGTTGGTGCCGAAGCTGAAAAACTCGGCGGTTTCCGCCAGTTCATCCGCCGTCAGCGCCGCACGCGGAATTTCAATCATCGTGCCGACCATATATTTGAGCTTCACGCCTTCTTTCTTGATCACTTCTTCGGCAGTCTCGCGAACGATCTTCACGAGGAAGTCGAGTTCCGCCTTGGCGCCGACGAGCGGGATCATGATTTCGGGCAGCACTTTGATTTTTTTCTTCGCTTTACCAACTTTGCAGGCGGCCGCGACGATCGCCGTGGTCTGCATGACGCACAGCTCAGGATAAGTGACCGAAAGACGGCAGCCGCGATGACCAAGCATCGGATTGAATTCATGCAACTGTTTAACGCGGTCGGCAACCTGCTTCAACGGAACATTCAGACGTTTCGCCATTTCCGCCTGATCTTTCGCAGTGTGCGGAACGAATTCATGTAACGGCGGATCGAGCAGGCGCACCGTTACCGGCAGGCCGTCCATCGCCTTGAAAATGCCTTCGAAGTCTTTCTGCTGTAGTTTGAGCAATTTGGCGAGGGCTTTCTTACGACCCGCTTCAGTTTCAGCAATAATGAATTCGCGGATCGCCCAGATGCGGTCGCCTTCGAAGAACATGTGTTCCGTACGGCAGAGACCGATACCTTCAGCACCGAACTCGCGGGCGTTTTGAGCGTCCTTCGGTGTATCGGCGTTGGTGCGTACGTTGATCTTGCGGAAAGAATCCGACCACTGCGAAACCTGTTCGTACATCTTGTAGATCGGGTGCTTCTTAGAGGCCGCATCGTTTTCGACCACACCGGCTACCACCGGGCTCGACTGCGTCGGAATCTGGCCTTCGTAAACCATACCGGTCGAACCGTTTAGGCTGATGAAATCGCCAGCCTTGTAGGCTTTTTTATTAACGGTAACCGTTCTGGCTTTGTAGTCGATCTGAAGCGAACCAGCACCGCAAATACAGCACTTGCCCCAACCGCGGGCAACGACGGCCGCGTGGGACGTCATACCGCCGGTGGAGGTGAGTACACCTTGCGCCGCCCACATACCGCCGACATCTTCTGGACTGGTTTCGTGACGGACCAGAATAACTTTAGCTTTCGGATCTTTGGCGACCGCGGCTTCAGCCTCCTTGGCGTCGAATACAATCTTACCAACGGCGGCGCCGGGTCCTGCTGGCATCGCGGTGGTAATCAGCTTGGCTATCTTTTCAGCCGCGATGTCGAAGATCGGGAAGAGCAGCTGCTCAAGGTCTTCACCGGAAACGGTCATCAGAGCCTCTTTCGGAGTCAGAATCTTGGAGAGCGCCTTGCCGGTGTAAACATCTTTGCCAAGTACCATTTCAACGGCCCAGCGAACACCCGCCAGCCCGGTGCGCTTGGCGTTACGAGTCTGGAGCATCCAGAGTTTGCCTTCCTGCACGGTGAATTCCACATCCTGCGGATATTTGTAGTGCTTCTCGAGGCGATCCATAATCTTGAGCAGGTCGGCGTGCGCCTTGGCCCAGACGGCCGATTTTTCGTTCGGCATGTCGTCAATATTCTTCGGGGTGCGGATACCAGCCACCACGTCTTCTCCCTGTGCGTTGATGAGGTATTCGCCCATTGGCTTGCTGTCACCGGTGCCGCCGTCGCGGGTGAACGCTACGCCGGTGCCGGATTCTTCGCCCATGTTGCCGAACACCATGGCCTGAACGTTGACGGCCGTACCAAGCAGACCGCTCACTTTGTTGATCTGGCGGTATTTTTCGGCGCGCTCAGAGTTCCACGAGCCAAATACAGCCTGGATGGCGAGGTTGAGCTGTTCCATTGGATCTTGCGGGAACGGCTTTTTGACGTGTGTCTGATAGACCTTCTTATAGATATCGACCAGTTCCTTGAGCTGTTCGGCCGTCAGATCGGTATCTTCTTTGGCTTTATATTTTTTCTTCAGCTTTTCGATTTCAACTTCGAAGTGGTGGTGTTCAATACCGGTATAGGGGCCCATCACCACGTCACCGAACATGTCAATGAAGCGGCGGTAGCAGTCCCACGCCGTACGTTCGTTGCCGGTTTGCTTAATGAAGCCAAGTACGGATTTGTCGTTCAGACCGAGATTGAGAACCGTGTCCATCATGCCGGGCATAGAAATCGCGGCACCGGAACGGACGGAAACGAGCAACGGATCGTTCGGGTCGCCGAGCTTTTTGCCTATCAGTTTTTCGAATTTGCTGAGCGTTTTCTTAAGCTGGTCTTCCAGGCCTTCAGGATATTTGCCGCCGCTCTTGCTGTAGCACGCGCAAGCTTCAGTTGAAATGGTCAGACCAGGAGGAACTGGAAGCCCTGCATTAGCCATTTCAGCGAGATTGGCGCCTTTGCCGCCGAGAATTGCCTTCATCGTTTTGTCGCCTTCGGTATTTTCTTTACCGAAGCCATAGAAGTACACGTACTGTTTAGTCGCCATCGAATTGCTCCTTGGTTTCTGCTTTGATCAATTCGCCCGTGCACATCGTCAAAGCATTATTTTTCAAAAAAAGACGCGACATGCTAGCAGAGCGCTAAAAGGTGTCAAGACACCAAAAAGTTCAAGTTAGCCGTCTAAAACCGGTGATTTTTAATTAATCGATAGCTTTACAACGCCGGTCTCTTTATTAACGCGAACCTCGTCGATGTCGAGAATGCCGTCGCGATCACTGTCGGCTTTCGGATGAATATATTCATACGCACCGATATCAATACGTACGTTGCGGTTGTTATTTCCGTCGAGAAGGCGAGTATTCCCAAGCAAATCGGTGGCCGCGCAGAAAACATTGGTTCCGGCATCGATCAGCGGGGATTTATACAGCAAAAGAAAAACCCCTTGATCGGAATTATTAAACTCCGGATCTCCGCCGATATTTCCAATTCCGGCCTCAACCGGATCGCTAGAGCAATACTGCATTTCAGTTTCAAAACAATTATGATGCGCCAGTAACGTCTGATTATGCTGCATTACCGTGTTAACCGCCTGCCCGTAGGCTGTTCCGCCGCCCATTATTTCGGCCCGATTGTGCGCCAACGTACAGTTTTTCAACACGCAACGGTGCGCACCACCACCAAAACGACCCGCACGATTATACTGAAATAGGCAGTTACTGAGTTTCGAATAACTAGCTCCGCCGCCGGAGCGACGAGACCAGTTGCCATCGAACACACAACGATATGCCTTGCCTCCATAAAGTCCGCCGCCGTACCAAAGGGCTCGGTTACTGATTACCACACAGTTTTCAAGAACGCCATCAGGCTCAGCCCAAACGCCAGCACCGGAGTACGCGGTCAATTCTTCGCCCAACGACCCTTCTTCCAACCTTTCGGTCTGGCCACCGGTAATAGTAAACCCGATCAGCCGTGCGCAATTGCCCAGATAAACACAACGCGTCAGAGTTCCGCCAGCGATTACCGTCTTTTCAGGACCCTCCTCACTGCGCAAGGTCAACGGCTTGTCAATCACCAGCCGAGTCGCCGGACCCTTCTTATCCAGTTGCCGTCCCCCAATATCGTAAACACCAGCGGCCACCAGAATTTCATCATACGGCTCAGCCATATCTACATAATACTGCAAGGGCTCCGGCGCGTTCTTTTTAACGTAAATCACCCGCTCTGCTGGCGGAAAAACGGGAAAGCAAGGCCGCTCTACAGCCGAGCCATAGCCAGCGAAAGGCTCAACTTCGGGAGGAAGCTTGCAGGGTTCAATCTCAACCTGAACGGGTTGCAATGGAACGCTGTTACTCGCTGCCGCCGCCAGAATCTGGGTAGTTGACTCGCCCGGAGAAATACCCGCTAAAAAAAACAGACCTAACCCTGATAGAATCTTACTGCCTTTTTTCATAGTTACCTTTCATCGGTTAAATCAGCACAGACCTCACCGCTTCCCTCACTCGATCTCGATCCAGCCGAGTGTTTCGGCAGGGCCCGTTGGTTTGAATGTTCAGCACCCCCAAAACCGGTTTTGGGAAAACAGCAAGGATTCCCTGAGCAAGTTCTTTTTCGCAAGCTACCGCGACGACCGCTTTAACCTGCTTGTGTCCAACAAAAGCCAAGGCTTCACGACCGCCAGCCGCCATACTGCAATGAATGCCAAATTCATTACGAATATCAATCAAGGTGGCCACATCACACTGCCCGCATAATTGGCAATCATCCAACACCTCGCCCAACATTTGAGCACAACCGATCTTCTGCAAGCAGCGAGGAACCAGCAATAACAGGTTTTCGGGTCGCACCTTCACACCACGCATCCGAGTTAATAAATTATTTAAGCGAACAACAAAACGACTAAACATGATACCCCAACTCCTTAATGTGCTATTCGTTCCTTGATTTAAAAAACTGAACGACCAACACCACGAAAGATAATCCAATCAATCAGATTATAAAATCCTAATCGAACAAACCCACCTAATTCTTTTCTACCCAAACATCCAATAATCCGGTATCCCATTAAATTATTCTTTTATGAAACATCGACCCAAACATATTGCTGAATATATTCTGCTACGCTTCCTGTTCGGCATCGTAAACGTCCTGCCGTTGCGCACGGCGCTGGCCATCGGCTGGCTGATCGGCGCACTTTTCTTTTATGGGTTTCGCTGGCGCCGGGCAAAAGCCCAGTCGCGGCTGAAACAGGTCTTCGGCGACCGCTTCACCGCCGCCGAACGCCGCCGCATCGCGTGGCTTTCGTTCCGCAACATCTGCTTCAATGCCGTTGAAGCCGCGCGGTTTCATAAGCTGACGATGGATCAACTAAAAAAAACCGCGCTCTATCCCGGTCTGATGGAAGTCCGCGAACGCCACGAAAAAGACGGCGCGTTTATTTTCGCCACCGCGCACATGGGCAATTGGGATCTGGCGGGCGTCGCCTGCAAGCTGGCCGGTATTCCAGTTTTTTCCATCGCGCGGCGGCAGAAAAATCCGCTGACCGACGACCTGCTAAATTCCGTCCGCAACGCCACCGGCATGGACGTCGTGCTGAACGACTCGAAAATTCTACGCAACGTCGTGCGCCGCCTGAAAGCTGGTGAAGTGCTAGCGATTCTACCCGACGTACGTTCCGCCACCGAAGCGCTGACGATCGACTTCCTCGGCGGCCAAGCCAACCTCGGCGCCGGTGCGGCGCTCTTCGCGCAAATGGCGAACTGCCCGATCTATCCGGCAGTACTTCTGCGCCGAGGCTGGACGCACCACGAATATAAAATGTTCCCGCCCATCAACCCCGATCCGACGCTCGACAAAAAAGCCGACTGGCAACGCATGCTTCAGGAACTCGTCTCCATCTTCGACCGCCAAATCCACGAAAATCCCGAACAATACTTCTGGTTCAACAAACGCTGGGTGCTTGATCCGATTCAACAAAGAACGAAGAACGAAATAATAGAATAGTGGAAGACTGGAACGATGGAATACAGAGCCACATTCAGAGCTACTCGATATTTTGTTGGCATGCTCGTCGTATTTGGGTGCTTTATTATTAATGTGTTTTTATCCGGCATGATGGATTTAATCTTTCCTGCAAACAAACTTTATTGGGGAGTTCAATATGATCAATAAATTCTTCCGTTTCGTTTCCGGCGTTTGGATCGCGCTGCTGGTTTTAGCCGGCGCGGCGGCACAGGCGCAGGAGTGGCGCGAATCGTCCATCACCATCAACGGCGTTGAGCGCTGGTACCGGGTTTATATTCCCGCCGCTTTGCCGCCACACGCGCCGGTACTGCTGTCGCTTCACGGCGGCGGAAGTATGTACACGGTCGACAAAGGCGCGACACACGGCTGGGTCCGACTCACCGATCTGCAACGGTTTCTACTGGTCGTGCCGAACGTCACCAGTAAGGACGGCGACAGCCACAGCAAGCGGCAACTATGGAACGATCTGCGCAGCGGTCCCATCAAAAGCCAATCCACCGCCGATGACGTGAGCTTCATCCGCGCCGCGATAACCTGATTATTTAATCCACCCACCGCCGAGAACTTCGTCGCCGTCATAAACGACCGCCGCCTGTCCGGGAGTGAGCGCAAATTGCGGCTCAGTAAAGCGAACGCTAAATTCCGTGTCGCTGATTTTTTCGAGCTCGGCTTCCGCACCGCGGTGGCCGTAACGCGGTTGGACGGTGAAAGCAAGACGACGGTCTGAATATCCCGATGCTTGATCTTGTAGGACGGGCTTCTCTGTATTCAGAGAGCCTGTGCCCACACGCTCCCGAATACAGGAAGCGCGTCCTACAATAGAATCCGGGAAGCGGCTGGCAATCCAGTGCGCGTCTTCAACACGGCATTCCGACTGCATAACGCCGTCACGCGGCGAAAGGATGATTTCGTTTTTCTCCACGTCGATGCGGCTGACGTAAACGCGTTCGCCAGTCGCGACGCCAGTTCCGCCGCGCTGTCCGACGGTGAAGCGGTGGATACCTTCGTGTTCCGCCAACACCTTGCCTTGGTCATTGAGTACGCGGCCTTTCTTTTTCACTTCCGGCGCACGCGCTTCGACAAACTCGGGATACATGCCTTCTTCCACAAAACAGAGATCCTGGCTTTCGCCGCGCGGGACAATCGGTAAATTGTGATCGGCGGACCATTTTTTGACTTCTTCTTTCGTCCAGCCGCCGAGAGGAAAAATCACTTTCGCGAGTTGTTTCTGCGAAAGGCGGTGCAGAAAGTAGGACTGGTCTTTGGTGTGATCCACGGCACGCATCAAGTGAAACGTACCGCCACGCTCTTCGATCCGCGCATAGTGACCGGTGGCTAGAACAGCGCAGTCGAGCTGTACGGCGCGGTCGAGCAGAAAGCCGAATTTAATGTACTGGTTGCAGGCGATACACGGCGACGGCGTGCGGCCTGCGGCATATTCGCGAACAAATGGCGCAACGACTTTATCTTCGAAGCGATTCTGTGCATTAACGACATAATGCCGGATACCAAGCGCCGCACAAACTTTTTGGGCACGGGTGACATCCTCCAGCGAACAGCAGCGCGAACCGTCTTTCCACATGTGGGCGGTCAGGCCGATGACTTC
>JBBQSL010000101.1:0-12304 GCA_038213895.1 Kiritimatiellales bacterium
CAAACAGCAATCCGAGGGATTCGCTAAATGCCACGCCTGACACGTTTCGCAACGGTTCATAAAGTAAGAGAAATCCAATCGTTAGCAACGCGGTGTTTTCGTCATACAGCTTTAAAGACAACCGGAATGCCAGCAGTAAAACAAGCCCGTAGCACACAACCGAAATCAATACCGCCGCCGTCACACAGGACAAGCCTGCGCAGGCAAGCAGTGCAGTCAGTAATGAATATACCGGCGGCTGAGAAGTTAACGGCATAGGGATTTCGGCTGTCGCAGAAAACCGCGGTACATTGAATCCTAATGCGGACTGGGAAAGCCCCCTTCCCGTAGTGATGTTTCGGGCGATATCCACAAAATTCATTGTGTCGGGATCAGAGAAGTCGCTGGTGCGGGTCAATGCGTTGAAACCAAACAGAGTGAAATAAAAAATTAAAAGAAATATGAATACGGAACCAAGAAAAGAAAATTTGTCTGGTTTCATTTGCCGCATTCTTATTCCGAAAAATGAGTCTGTAAAAGACAAAATAGAGTTCCTCCATATGAATTTTAGGCCGATCTTAACAGATTCTGGAAATTGCTTAACCGAAAGATCTATGTATATTGTCCAGTTGTATGTACCTCGACTTCTTCCAACTCAACGAGTTTCCGTTTAACGTGACACCCGATCCACGGTTTCTTTTCTTTTCCGAACGCCACCGCGAAGCCTTCGATTCTCTGCTCTACGGTATTGAGCATCGCAAAGGATTTATTGTACTCACTGGCGAGGTCGGTTGCGGAAAAACCACTACCTGCCGCTCTGTCCTTAACAAACTGCCCCGCACCACCCATTCGGCCTTTATCCTCAACCCATCCATCACGGCCACACAGCTCGTCCGATCCATCCTGCTCGACCTTAATATTGAGCCAAAAGGACAAGACAAACTCGTGCACATTAACCAGCTAAACCGCTTTCTTCTCCAATGCTTGGAAAAACATGAAAATGTCGCCGTCATCATTGATGAATCGCAAAATCTTGATTCTCAACTGATGGAGCAGGTACGGATGCTCTCCAATCTGGAAACGGATCAACATAAACTCATGCAAATCATCCTCTCCGGACAGCCCGAACTCAAAGAGAGGCTTCAGCAACCTGAACTGCGACAGTTGCGGCAGCGTATCATGGTTCACTGTGATCTGGCACCGCTCTCGATCGTTGACGCCGCACACTATATCCAGCATCGCCTCACCATCGCTGGCGCGCCCGACCCGATCAGTTTTTTCGAAAGCTCCGCTGTTGAAAAAATTCACAAACGAGCTGGAGGTATCCCCCGTCAAATAAACACCGTTTGCGACCGGGCACTCCTCTCCGCCTACATTCGCAAAAACCGGCAAGTTACTTCACAAGATGTCGAAAATGCACTAGTAGAACTTTCATCATTAATTGGAGTTCAGGGAGACTGGCAATGAGTCTGATTCAAGAAGCACTAAAACGAAAGGCTGAGGAAGCCCCAAAAACGTATTATGCCGAGCCGCCGCCGGTAGTGCCCGCCGTGTTGCCGGAGGAAAATAAAAACGATCCAAAGCCACCCGTAATGATAAAGCTTATTTCGACCATTTTCATAGTGATCGCCCTTCTGACCGGGTTAGGCATCTATCTAATTAAACCGAAAATTATTCCAGCGGTTAAGAAAAACGCACCCCCTGTAACGCACGATCCTTCGGCACCATCCCCAAAAACAGAAGCGGTTGCCCATCACACGGATCCAATGGTAAAAGTTGAACTAAAACCTACGGAACTCGCTACCGAACCCATCAAGCCAGTCAAGACTGTAAAGATCGATCCGGCAGACTGGCCCGAACTTATTCTGACCGGTATTGCCCAGAGCGGGAATCAAAGCATCGCTGTCATCAACGGTAAAATGATTTCAGCCGGAAGGAAGCTGGGAGACGTGCTTGTACAGGAAGTAAAAACAACCAGTGTCATCGTCGAGTATCGCGGCAATATCCGTGTCCTTTATATTGGCGAATAACGTTCAAATCCGACTGCGCTCCACTGACTGAATCCAATGCACGAAAAACAGAAGAACTTTAAAAACCCTTGGAAAAAATTTGAGCCCAAGGGTCTGACCATTCTCTATGAAGACCGGGACCTTCTGGTCGTAGATAAAGTGAGTGGTCTTTTAACCATGAGTGATGATAGCGGCCGCGACAAAACCGCTTACTTCCTTTTGAACGACTACGTTCGCAAAGGAAATCCTAAATCAAGAAACCGCATATTTATTGTACATCGCCTTGATCGCGACACCTCTGGAGTGCTCCTGTTTGCCAAAAATGAAACGGCTAAGAATTGCCTTCAAGACGAATGGCAAGATTCAAAAAAACTGTACTATGCTGTGACACAAGGAACCCCGCCGGAAAAAGAAGGCATAATCACCTCCTATCTGGTCGAAAACAATGCGCACAAGATGTATTCGGTAAAAGATCCAGAAAAGGGCAAGTTTGCCAAGACCGGTTATCGAGTACTGAAAGAGACCCCTGCGTACAGTTTGCTGGAAGTCGCCCTATTTACCGGACGCAAAAACCAAATCCGAGTCCATCTAGCCGACCTGGGGTGTCCAGTCGCCGACGATAAAAAGTACGGCCCCACCGAAAAAGGCAGCAAAAAGCTAGCACTTCATGCGGCATCGCTCACGATCACGCATCCGTTTTCAAAAGAAAAAATGACCTTCACCGCCAATGTGCCCGCCTATTTTGAATCGCTCATCAAAGGGGCTCAGAAAATATGCAACGCCCAGCTGAAGTAAAAACATCTATGTGGTATACCATCTACGGATGATATTCCGTTTGGAGTCACGGCAGGCTGGAAGCCTGCGGTACGTATCGCGGGCTTCCAGCCTGCCCGAATATTATGCGGGATTAATTGCTGGATGGATAAATGGATTTCTGCTGTTTCAACTAATCATATTAGTGCATCCTCCAATCCAATTATCCAACATTCCAACGATCCAATCATCCATTAATCTAGGTCACACATGAGAAACAACGATATTTTGCGCCGCATCCGTTACACCTTCGACCTCAGCGATTCAAAAATGATCGCCCTGTTTGAGTTGGCGGGTCTGCCGGTAACGCGCTCGCAGGTCAGCGACTGGCTGAAAAAAGAAGATGACTCCATGTATAAAGAGTGCAGCGACGTCCTGCTGGCGACCTTCCTGAACGGATTCATTATCGACAAGCGCGGCAAGAAAGACGGGCCGCAGCTGGTGCCGGAACAAAGCCTGACCAACAACGTCATTTTGATGAAACTGAAAATCGCGCTGAACCTGAAAGCCGAAGACGTGCAGGAAATATTGAATCTGGCAGAAATGCCGATCAGCAAACATGAACTCAGTGCCTTCTCCCGCAAGCCAGATCACAAACACTACCGTGACTGCCAAGATCAGCTACTGCGCAACTTTCTCAAAGGTTTGCAGATCAAATTCTGCGCTAGGGTTTAGTGCTACACGGCAGGCAAAAAGATGGAGAAGGTGGAGCCTTCGCCGTAGCGACTTTGGACGGAGACGGTTCCACCATGAGCTTGGGCGATGTGTTTGACGATGGAAAGTCCGAGTCCGGTTCCACCTTCCTGACGGCTACGACCCTTATCGACGCGGTAAAAGCGTTCAAACAGCCGTTCGAAATGCTGTTCTTCAATGCCGCACCCTTGATCTTTAACCGATAAAACCACCCCGCCATTCTCTAAACGGGCGCTGACGGTGACGTTCTTTCCATCCACGCTGTATTTAACTGCGTTGCCAACGAGGTTGATCAGCGCCTGTTCAATCAGTGGAGGGTTAACCGTTACAGTCAGCGCGTCAGGACATTCGACATGAATGGTGATGTTCTTTTCTGCTGCTCGCTGGGCGCAGACTTCGACGGCAGAACGCAACAGTCCACCAATTCCGGTCTTTTGCATGTCCATTCCTGCACTGCCATCCTGTTCGAGACGAGAGAGGACCAGTAGATCATCAATGATGGCATTGAGACGGTCGGCGTGTTTGGCAACGATTTTAAGAAACCGTTCGGCTTCGATCGGATCCTGCGACGCCCCGTCGAGCAGGGTTTCAACAAATCCCTTTATGGAAGTAATCGGCGTTTTTAGTTCGTGCGAGACATTGGCGACAAAGTCACGGCGCAGATTTTCAAGTCGGCGCAGGCGGGAAACATCGTTAAAGACCACCACCGCGCCGATGCGGCGGCCCTGACCGAGCAGGTTGGTTCCTCGCGCCTGGAGGGAGTAAGTCTGTCGGTTCTGAACAACGAGTTCGCATTCGCAGGTTTCCTGTCCTTCAAGCACTTTGGCAACAAACCGCTGCAATTTTACGTTCCTGAAAACCTCTTCGATGCTTCGACCCGTTGCCGTTTCCGGCTGAAAAACATCGAAAAACTGCGCGGCGGCTTTATTCAGGCTGATGATATGCCCGTCTGTATCTACGGCCAACACGCCTTCGACCATACTGGCCAGCACCGCTTCGCGCTGGTTGCGCTCTTTGCTGACGGTTTGCAGACGATCTTCGAGTTGCGCCGCCATTTCATTCATGGTTTCAGCCAGCAAGCCAATTTCTTCCGAGCCGATGGAGTGAAGCCGGTAGGAAAAATCACCGGCGGCAAATCGCTCAACACCCTGCCTGATTCGTTCGAGCGGTTTCGAAATACGACGGGAAACAAACAGACTCAGCAACGCGGCCAGCAGAAGAACCGCCAAACCGCTCAACAGAAGATACTGGTGTATTCCACTCAACGTTTCTGCCATCTTCAATAAAGGCATCGATGTACGAACCACTCCGACTAGCACGCCGTCACGATAAACCGGCACGGCGACATACAGCATATTTTTGCGGACACTGCTACTGAACCGAACGAACTGGCCGGTCCGCCCCTGCTCAATCGCCATTTTAATCTCCGGCCGGTCACAATGATTTTCCATTTGTTCGCGTGACCGGTCAGATTCGCCAGCGACGGTTCCGTCCGGAAAAATCAGCGTGATGCGCGCTGGTGATTTTGCGCCGAGGGTGGTGGTGACCGTATTGAGATAGTCAACTGATCCCGGATCAAACCGGTCGCGAACCTGTTCGGCCGCGAACAGAGCCTGCACCTCCAGATTACCAGCAACCTGCTGGCGGGAGAACTTCTCCAAAGCAGATGAAAAGACAGTAAAAAAAAACAGTAATGTCAGAAAAGTGATAATGAGTTGACTGGGATAAATCTGCCAAAAGATGCGTCGGGTATGCATACGGGGAGTCCTTTCAGGACGGGGAAAATGGAACGTTGGAAGAATGGAATAGAGGGAGGATCAAAGACTGAAAGCCAGACACAGATAAACGTCGCGGTATTGAATTCACCTGCATTATTCCAACTTTACAGTATTCCATCATTCCATTCCCTTTACTCCGTATCTTTGAACCGGTAACCGATACCGCGCACGGTTTCGATGTAGTCGCCCGCCTTTTTCAGTTTTTTGCGCAGGCCGACAATCTGCACGTCCACCGAACGCTCGGTGACCGGATAATCCTCACCATGTACCGCATCAACAATCTGATAGCGCGTAAAAACCCAGCCGGGCCGACGAGCCAGGAAATGCAACAGGCCAAAATCACTCGCGGTGAGATCAACCGGCTTTCCGCCCACGGTCACTTCATGGCGACCCGGATGAATAACCAGATCGTAAATACGCAAGACATCCTCAGCGTCAGAAGCTTGTACAGCGGTTTTCCGCCGCAAGACGGCTTTAACGCGTGCCACCAGCACTTTGGGGCTGAACGGCTTCACGACATAATCTTCGGCACCCAGTTCGAGTCCGGTGACAATATCGCTCTCTTCACCCTTGGCGGTCATCATAACAACAGGAATGTCGCGAGTACCGTCGTTCTGTTTAAGTTCGCGGCAGATTTGCAGACCATCTTTACCGGGCAGCATCAGATCCAACAGAATCAGATCCGGTTTTTTCTTCGCGACCGCTTTCAGACCGGCTTCACCAGATTCGGCGTCACTGACAGCAAAATTATCGCGCTCAAGGTTATAGCGAACCAGTTCGCGGATATCCTCTTCGTCTTCGATAATCAAAACCTGCTTTTTTATAGAACTCATATTTCTCCGCACGTTTGGTTAATCCGGCAACCGACTTTCAACCTTTTCCATCCGCACGATGTCGCACGATGTTACCTTCTACGAGATAAATTACATCCTCGGCAATATTGGTGGCGTGGTCGCCGATCCGCTCAATGTTGCGCGAAGCCAGTAGCATATCGAGACAGCAGCTCAGATGAGAAGTATTTTGCAGAATCTGCGCCTCCACATACCGGCGCACCTGTCTGCACAGCTGATCGACTTCATCATCGGACTGACAAACCTGACGGGCCGGTTCGGCATCGAAATTCACGAAAGCACTCAGACTGTCATGTACCATATCACGGGTTCGTATGGCAGCTTGCAACAACTCATCGGGAATCGCCACGGCTGGCTCCTTGCAGATTTTAACCGCGCGCTTGGCAATATTGGTGGCCAAGTCGCCGATGCGTTCGAGATCATTATTGATCTTCAGTACGGCCGTCAGAAAGCGCAAATCGGCAGCCACCGGCTGATGTAGCGCCAGAATTTTCAAGGCTTCTTCTTCGACTTCGACCTCGGCTTCATCCACATCAAAATCACCGCGAATTACTTGTTGAGCAAGCGCTTCATCTCTGGTCTGCAACGCTTTAACAGCAAGAACAACGCTTTCCTCGACCTGTGCGCTCATCGCCAGAATCTTCCGTTTGAGCCGTTCAACTTCATTTATAAACACATGCGACATAACTTTCCTCCTATCCAAACCGTCCCGTCACATAATCTTGCGTTTCCTGCAAATGCGGATTCTGAAAAATAGTACTGGTCGGGCCGTACTCAATCAACCGTCCCAAATACATGAACGCCGTATAATCACTAACCCGCGCAGCTTGTTGCATATTATGTGTCACGATCACAATCGTATAGTCCCCGCGCAGATCGGCAATCAAATCCTCAATTTTATTCGTGGCAATCGGGTCGAGCGCCGAACAGGGTTCGTCCATCAAAAGCACTTCCGGCTCGGCAGCGATGGCTCGGGCAATGCACAGGCGCTGCTGCTGTCCACCCGACAAACCCAACGCACTTTCGCGCAACCGGTCTTTGGCTTCATCCCAAAGCGCGGCGCCGCGCAGACTTTTCTCACAGACTTCGTCAAGCACAGCTTTATTGCGCTCGCCGTCAATCCGCAGAGAATAAATGACGTTTTCGTAAATGCTCATCGGGAACGGATTAGGTTTTTGAAAGACCATTCCCATGCGCTTGCGCAGTTCGATCACATCCACCGATGGTGCATAGATGGGCTCTCCATTTAATTTCATCTCGCCATTGATTCGTACCGTGCTGAGCAGGTCATTAATCCGATTAATCGACCGGAGCAACGTCGACTTACCGCAACCGGACGGGCCAACCAGCGCGGCGACCTTTCCTTTCGGAAAAATCATATTGATGTCGAACAACGCCTGCTTAACTCCATAGGAAAGATTGAAGCCGGACACCTCTAGCAGGGCCTCTTCGCGAGTCAGGACATCGTGCGTTTCCGTCGAAAAAGTTTTTCCGGCGGCAATCTCCGCGAGACGGTTCGATTTGTTTTTCGGTGGAAATAGTACATTCATGGAACCCATATCCTTCTCCTATTAAAATGCGGCTGAAACAAACTTACTGCGCAGTCGCGTTCGCAACCGAACAGCCATCAGATTCAGTAGAAAAATCAGCACAATAAGCAGTAGTGTGGTGGTGAAAACCATCGGCTTGGCAGCCTCACTATTCTGACTTTGAAATCCGAGATCGTAGATATGAAACCCGAGGTGCATAAAACTGCGTTCGGCATGGATAAACGGAGCCACACCGTCCAGCGGCAGTTCCGGCGCCAGCTTCACCGCACCGACGAGCATTAGCGGAGCTACTTCGCCTGCACCGCGAGCCATGGCGAGAATCATGCCAGTCATAATCCCAGGCATCGCGCGCGGTAAAACAATCCGTTTGATCGTCTGCCACTTGCTTCCGCCGCAGGCGTAGGAACCTTCGCGCATCGAATTCGGTACCGCAGAGAGAGCCTCCTCCGTGGCGACGATCACCACCGGAAGCGTCAGCAGCGCCAGCGTCAGCGAAGCCCAAAGGATACCACCTTTTCCAAAGGTTGGATTCGGTAGCGACGAGGCAAAAAACAACTCGTCAATCGAAGCGCCGAACAGATAACAGAAAAAACCGAGACCGAATACACCAAAAACAATACTGGGAACTCCGGCGAGATTGTTAATAGAAATACGCACCGCACTCACCACCAGCCCCGGCTTGGCGTATTCGCGCAGATAAAGTGCCGCCATTACGCCGAACGGCACAACCGCCAGCGACATCAGTAAGGTCATAATCACCGTACCAAAAATCGCAGGAAATACACCACCTTCGCTATTGGCTTCACGCGGATCATCGAGCAGAAATTCATGCCAACGCTCGAAATAAAGGCCTACTTTACCGACGATTGAAAGCTGATTGGCCGGATAAGCGCGGACGATATTTTCGAGCAATATCGCAGTGTCTTTGCCTTGCGCCGTGCGCAATTTCAACACATAGCGGCTGTTCTCCGTGCGCAACTGAACAATCTCTTCCTGAAGCTTTTTAAATTTCTCCGTGACCCCTTTTTCGGTTTCCAAAAACTTAGTGTGTTCCACATTCCAAGCTGGACTGCCCAATCCACTGCGCAGTTCTACGGTACGTAGCGCCAACCTAGCGTTTTCAAGCCGCCGATTAATCCGCCCGATTTCATGTGTTTCTAGTTCGCGGATTTTTCCGCGCCGATCACTCACCGCATCGTGATATTGGTTGAATGCTTTCCATACCGTTTCCGACGTAGAAGCAACCGTTTCGCCGCCCAGCACGAAACTTTCCGGAAACCCGTAAAAGCGGCCCCACGCCGTACGTTCAATCACCAGAGCCCACTGCGGTAACGTCTCTTCTTTAACCTCGTGCTTATTGATCCAGTTAAAATGTTCGCCGGAAATTTCAAAGTTGCCAGTACGCATGAGGCGCCGGTGTAGCGTACGAACCGGTTCATCATTGCTACGAAAGCTTTCATCACGGGTTACTTCGCCCAGATAAACCGTACCGGACACCGTTTGAATCTGCGGTACCGGCATCGGCCACAGCGTGGAAATCCCATTGTAAAAAATCAGCAGCAACAGTCCGATAATCATGCATAACGCAACCGCCAGTCCACCACCGGTCAGCCAGATCATCGGCTCGCCTTGGGCGAAAAGTGACACCTTCGCCCTGCGTCGAGACGATGTTGCGGATTTTTTTTCTGAAGTTTCGGAACTCATAACTCCATCGCCTTTTTACGGAAACGCATTCGGACCAGTTCTGCAATGGTATTAAGAATAAAGGTCATCACAAAAAGAACCAATGCGGCGAAAAACAGGGTGCGATAGTGCGTGCTGTTACGCACCGCTTCGGGCAGTTCGACCGCGATGTTCGCGGAAAGCGTGCGGAATCCGTTAAAAAGGTTCCATTCCATCACCGGCGTATTACCGGCGGCCATCAGCACGATCATGGTCTCGCCAACAGCACGTCCAAGGCCGATCATAACAGCGGAAAAAAGCCCGCTCATCGCGGTGGGAATTATGATACGTACCGCCGTCTGCCACGGCGTAGCCCCTGCCCCAAGCGAAGCCGAGCGCAGATGGTCCGGCACGGAAGAAAGCGCGTCTTCAGAAATAGTGTAAATGATCGGAATGATGGCGAAGCCCATCACAAACCCGACGACCAGCGCGTTGCGCTGTACATACGTTCCAAACAAACTGCCACGCGGATCAAAACCAAGTTCTTGCAGTAGCGCGGCGGCGGCTACCGCCAGTAGCAATGCGGCGGCGGCACCAACAATGAACTTGAGTAGATCAAACAACGCACATTGAGGCCGCGACCAATTCATCGAAAACGAGCGTAGACGCGAATCGACGGCCACGCTGAACAACCACGCGGTTAGCAGGCAGGTAGCCGGCAGAAGCAGCAAAACCCAGCCGCCGAAGGCCTGTCCGATTTGTCCATCCAGCCAGCGCATAATGTCACCCGCAAAGCAGAGTTTTTCGACCATCGGACTGACGGCCCAGGCGACGCCCATACCGGCGGGAACGGCCAGTAACATAAAAATAAAGCGGAAATGCTCCAGCGGAAGTGTCCAGCGATGCGGAACCATCTGCCAGATGTAGGCACCGATCAGGAATGACGCCGGAACTGTAATAAAGACGGCCATAACCACCGTGAGCATACTGGCAACCATCGGAGCAAGCACCAGTGCAGCGATAAAACCCAAAACAACGCTCGGCAGTCCAGCCATCATTTCGACGGCAGGCTTGATGTGCATTTTAGCGCGCGGTGAAAGAAATTCGCTGGTAAAAATTGCAGCCAGCAGGGCCACCGGCACGCCGAACAGCATAGAAAACAGGGTCGCCTTGAGTGTGCCGAAGATCAACGGCATCAGGCCAAATTTAGGTTCAAAATCATCGGTGCCGGACGACGACTGCCAGACGTGTTCGGGCTTGGCGGAACCTTCATACCAGATCGGTGTAAAAAGCGCAGCGGGTGTTATTTCCGGATGCTGCGGATCGATCTTCCACTGCACAAGTCGTTTGGGCGTGAGCGCCAGCAGACCGTCGTCTTTGGGTGCTAGTGCTACCGCCTGCACCGGAGCGTCGCCAGCGGTCAGATGCGCGAGTTGCTTCTGGCTCGTTACGTGAAACAAATCCACAGTGCCGTCTTCATAACCGGCGGCGAACATGCGAATACGCGACGAGCTGGCCAGCGCGGTGACAGCGGCAGGACCTTGAAAGACGTGTGACGCCACTAAAAAAGTTTGTGCCCGTGAGTTTGAAGAAAACGCGGGAAACCAAGCCTGAGTCCGCCCAGAGGAGTCGCCTGCCAACAAGGTGGTACGACCCAACAACGCCTGAAGTGCGGTCAGTTTGCGATCCGGCTCGGGAACCAGATCAATCCGTTCAAGCAATTTCGGATTTGCAAAATCACGGGTATCAAAACGCAACAGCGTGCCATCGCGCCAGGCAGCGAAAACGGTATCGCCAAGTCCTGAAAGTAAAATCCACGCTGGCGGGTCGCGATGATCTTTGACGGTATAAGGAATAACAGAGACCGAGCGGCGAATCGTCACTTTGCCAGTCATGATATTTTCTCGACGAGTGAACCGCAGCAGTGAAAGAGTGCCTTCATCGTTCAGCATGACGGAAATCTGACCAGCCGGACTGGTGGCCTGATCGAGTAGCCGCACGGCCGCCGAGGTTTCGCTGGGGATCGGTTCGTCAAAAGTTGCAGCAAGCTTAACGGAACGGAACTGCTGGTCGGAAATACGTTGAAGGAGTGCGCCGTTCCATTCGCCGACTCCATTTTCTGCGAGTGCCTGCAATTCCGGCGGCAGTTCTTTGGCATCGACATACGACGTCTGGAAACTGATACGCCCCATTTGGAGCGAGCCGTCGGCAAAACCGCAGAGCGTCTCGGAGGTTTCTGGATTAATGGTGAAGGCGGTCAGCGCGGCGTTGGTGAAAAGCATTTGTTCGAAAAGCAGAGCACCAGTATCAAGCCGCGTACAGACGAGACGTCCGTCGGCATAAAGAACCTGATTCATTAATCCGTATTCATCAGACTGGACTGAAAGCGGCTTCGCGCTGTCTGCCGCCGGACGGTTCAGCGTTTCGCTGCCGTCAATGTGCGCCGGACGGAAAAGCGGAATCGCGACATAGAGCAGATAGAAAAAAACGGTGGAGACGGCGATAATGGTGCCGATACCACCGATGGTAATCAGAGATTTATAAAACCGGTCGGAGAAGCGCACACTCCAGTGTGTTTTCTTCCGCCGAGCCCGTCCTGTAAAACTCTGTGTCATATTTTTACATCAAAAAAGGATAGCGACCGATTAAGGCCGCCATCCTATCCTGTTTCTATTTTATTTAAAAGTTCGCTTTGATCCCGACCGCTTCGAGCGTCTTACGAGCGATATTCCCAGGTACTGGGAAATAACCGTCTTTAATCACATCGGTTTGACCCTGTTTGCTAAAAATATACTTAATGAACTCGCGACGAAGCGGATCAAGCTGGCTGCCGGGTTTGTAGTTCACGTAGAGGAATAAATACCGAGCCAGTGGATATTCGCCACTGTAAGCGTTTTCCGGAGTGGCCTCCACAGGGCTCGAGAATGCATCGCGGGCCAGTGGAACGGCGCGGACATCAGCGGTCTTGT
>JBBQSL010000102.1:0-12289 GCA_038213895.1 Kiritimatiellales bacterium
TGAGCCTCCTCACGTCGGCTGCTACGCGAGGCGGAAATTTCAAAACACGCTCTGAGCGGTTCGCGGCTGCATTTGATACTGTAAAACCACCCACTGCGGAATTTCCGTTCAGGGTCAGAAGAAGTTTTGAACCTGTAACAAATGAAAACTTAGCGTTATTGAGCTGTGCAGTGTCATACAGATTCAACGCGAAAGTTCCATCGGTCGCAGTAACCTGAGTGCGATTCCCTGTAATAAGATTAACGGAATCACGGAGATCCAGCGAGGCTCCTAAACTACCAATGAGATAGGTCGAAAGCGTAAGCTTCCCCGTGCCACCGATTTGACCAGCGATGCCGCCCGTAGATATATTAAGTGCGGTCACGGTTACATCACCGCTCAGAAGGGCATTGGCTCCCGCATATCTGAATCGTGGGGTATCGGCTATCCCTGGAAGAGCACCTCCAACCCAGTTAGTGGACTCGCTCCAGCTGTAGAAGTTCGTGGTTACCCCACGGTTGACAAAATCAATGGTCGCCGCCTGAACACCGGCCAATCCGCTTAACAACAAAACCAATGCACCCACCCTCGTTATACTTTTTTTCATACTCTGCTTCCTTTCGTTAACGTTAATACCCGCATTTGCGCTACCTCTATACTCATTATTTGATCGAATTTAATTAGCAAAGTCAATTATTTTATTACACAAATAACAAAAATTTAATCTGCATTTTCTAACGATGAATCTCCCGCGATTTGCCGACCCGACGGAAGTATTCTTCCGCCCGCCACTGCGGCCCGAGGTCACTGACCGTCTTCTGCACAACCACACTCATGCGGTTGCCTAGATTCAGGCCGTTTTGAATGCGACGTGCCAACGGGGCAACATCCTCAATGTCTCCGGACGGTGTAATGCCGATAAACCCTCCGATAATTCCGGCCGAGCAACTGTCGCCAGCCCCAAAGCGATCCAGCACCACATAGTCCAGACAGTCGCCGACAATAAATTCTTTGCCGTCAATCAACGCCACGGTTGTCCACTCGCCACGCTCATTGCTGATACGTTTGCGGACGGTCATGATCAGCAACGGAACTTTTCCACCGAATTTTTTATTCAGGCTGCTCAAGATTTTCTTGCTGCATTCTACCAGTTCATCCATCGGCTGGTCGTCATCAAAGCCGTAGTCCACATCAAATACAACCCGGGCATCGGTTTCGGTGATGACGATCGATGTGAATAATCCATCGTTTACCATCCCAATCAACGCTTCGCGCGCCTGCGCCGGAGTCCACAGTTTATTGCGATAGTTGATGTCGATAAAGGCCGGCACGCCATGCTTCTTGGCTGTTTCGAGCGCAAGCCGGGTGTTTTTTAGGCAGTTTTCACTCAATGCGGGCGTGATCCCTGAGACAAAAAACGCATCGGCCCCTTCGAGCACACTGAAATCAAATTCCCCAAGTGCCGCTTTGGCAAAAGCCGAATGGGCACGGTCGTATCCGCCTTCGGCAGTGATCGGGCCAAGACCCTGCTCCACAAAACAAAGGCCATTACGGTCATTTTTAGTCCAGATAACATAGTCCATGCCGATGCAATATTTCTGCATGTCCATACGAAGCAGCCGACCCATCAGGTCATCCTTCATCTTCGTAATGTACTGTGTCTGAATACCGCTGGCCAGTCCACCGACTTTGGCCAGCACGTTGGCCTCCGAACCGCCGGCTAAAATCCGGTAGTCATTAAAGTCGCCCCACGCCTCATAGCCCATCGGACGAATCGCACCCAGCACCTCTCCAAAGGCTACAATTTTTTTCATATCAAAATTCTTCCTCTTTATTTTGTAGCCATTTTCCAGGCCGCACAAACCATTTCATAATATCGATCGAGCGCCTTAAGAGGATCTTCTCCGCCGACCGTGCGCATTTCTATGCTGGCCGACCCTCGGTGCTCTCTCGAGAAGTATCCCAAATCCAGTCCCGCACGAAATAGCTCCGCCAGATCGGCCACGCCGTATTCGCCGCCATCGATACAGAGCGGCACATGCTTATCCCCGAACATCGGATGAGCGCGATCCTTCATAATGCAGTTCCCGAGATGGATATGCCCCAAATAATCGCCGGTGTCTGTCATCGCCTGCGTCAGCGTTTCGTGCATCAACGGCACGTGACACATATCCACCATACTCACCATATTCGAGCACCCGTCCGCATGCACCCGCCGACAGATCTCAACCGCATCCTTGGACGAACCAACTAGCTTTTTCTTGGAGACATCCCAGTCCGTCGGCTCGACCATCACCAGCATACTCGGCACCATCCGACAGAGCTGAATATAAAAATCAACCAGTCGATCAAAGGCCTCTTCGCGCCGCTCTAAATTGTTCGGCCCACTGTTGGTAATCACCTTGGTTGCCCCGATAACTTTCGCCCGTTGAAGCTCATCCTTATAGACATCAAGGGTGTACTTGCGTTTTTCATCATCAAACGATGCCGGAGCCAGCGACGGCTTCCCTGCCCGGTTGCCGCAGTTGTAGAACAGCTCCTTGCCGCAGCTCTTCATCAGTTCAATCGTCTTTGTACGCCAAGGTTCATCTTCCGGCACCCACATGTCTAGAATTTCAAGGCGCGGATCTTTAGCCACCACCTCAAGCGTCTCAAAATGAGCCCGACTGTCTTCCTGAATCACATTATAAAAAAGAAGATGATGATTCAGCCCCAGCTTCACAGTTTCATTCAGCTTCATCATGATCCTTTTTTAACCTCATCCTGAATATGCAGATACTGCGACCACACATCAGTAACCGTCGATCCGTCTAGACAGAATGTGTTGCCTTTAACAAAGGCCGCCGGATAAATTTTCCTGAGTTTCTCCGTGTAGTCCGATTCGGCCAGATCAATTTCCATCTGGACGGGTCCGTCGATTTTAAACGGTTTTACATCCGGCGGATTCTCCAGCACCTGCCTTGCCGCCGTGCGAATCATCTCCGCCGTTTTCACGGCGGCATAGCACTGCGCCTCGTTTTCACCAAAGGACTCCTTCACGGTCACAGTCCGTACTCCGAGAATATCACTTTTGGCCTCCGCCATGCCCGCAGAATCACCGGTGATAAACCAAAATGGAACCCCGAAATCTCCGGCAACCGCCGCCTCCATCCCGATTTCCCCGACCGACCGGCCATTTAACCGGATATCCAGATTCTTACGGGAATAGGAATGCGGCAGCAGAGCCCCCTGCACCCCGGATTTAGCATGGAATCCGACCATCATCATCGCGTCGAAAGAATCATCGATCCCGCCCCACTCCGGTGTGTAATGAGGTTTGCCCCGAATCACACTGACCTCTTTTGGAAGCATCGTCATATCAATGTTGCGTCCGTCCGTATGCTCATCATACACAACAATTTCCTTCGCACCGCCAGCCAGCAGACCATCGATGCACGCCAGCAAATCGTTCATCAGCATCGCCCTGCCGAACTCCGATTTTTCCGCCTCGGCATAGGTCGTGACTCCGGTCACGCCTTCAACATCGGACCGAATCATTATTTTCATATCTTGACCTTCATGCAAACCTTCCGAACCTTAGCTGGCGCGCCAATGCTGCAATTCGGGCGGTGATTATCCTGTGGGAAATAAACCACAAACCAGCCCGGTTCCAGATTGACCGTGGAAAACAGATCGGGCGCTTCACATTTAATAATGTCTTTAACGGTGTCAAACGTCCCGATCGGTATCAATTTCTTAACCGGCGCAACATCCTGCCGCTCACAGCCATCTAGCATCACCTGAACATCCACATACACTTTGTGATACTCGAACTTCCGCTGTTCAGCCGGTTGCGTGGAATAAGATTGCACCCGGGCAATTATCTGATCCCCGTCTACCAGGTGATCACCGTCCGGCATCGCGGCGGCTTTATCTCTCGCATAACAAGCCGCTTTATAGATTGGATCACCCGACTGAAAGTATTTATTAAGATTTTCAAACTTATCGTAGATCATTAATTTCTCCCTTTATTTATGCTTTCACCTTCATACAGACTTTGCGCACCTGTGAGGGCTCGCCAATGCTGCAATTAGGCCGGTGATTATCGTGCGGAAAATAAACGGCAAACCAGCCAGGCTCGAGATTAACGGTGGCAAACAGCTCGGGTGGCTCGAGAAACAGTATATCATTTTCCTCATCAAAGGTTCCAATCGGCTTGAGTTGAGTCGCAGGGGATACATCATGACGCTCACGCCCTTCCAGCATCACCTGCACATCGATATATTTTCTGTGATACTCAAACTTCCGCAACTCAGCTGGCTGCGTGATATAGGTCATAACGCGCGCTGACAAACGGTCGCCGTCCAAATCATGATTTCCGTTTGGCATCGCGGCAGCTTTGTCACGCGCAAAACAGACAGCTTCATAGATTGAATCGCCTTGATTAAAGTATTTATCAACATTTTCTAACTTATCGTAAATCATCCGCTACCCCTTAATTTTTAGTAAGAATAAATAGGCATCTTCACACAAAACACCCCTTAACCGCTGTCGTTATATATCCATTTTCTTTAGTGGGTTGCAACATAAATGGCAATAAAGGTTATCTTTGTTATCTTCGTTATTTAAAGCCATTAAATGTGTGCAAGGTGCGGAAACGAATGCACGCACTTGCCTGATAAATCCAGCAACGATGCGTACACGCTCTGCTTTGAGCAAAGGTGAAGGTTATGGCATGGCAAGATTTGGTTCCGGCCAAAAGAACGGCGCAGCGGGAAGGCCTTCAGCGTTGATCACATTAGCGTCCACAGGATTATTTTTCCACGCATAGCGAACCATCGCAGGCTGTGACACTGCGGCGGAGGAAACCAGTAGCACTTCGCCATCAATCTTTGCCTCGGCGGGCTGGAATTTCCCATCGCTCCCGGCCACTTCAAAACTACCGGGCACCGCGCCGTCGCGGGTTTTTAACCCTGCAGCACTTTCAAATTTCAGGCGCAACGCATTGCCATCAGGAATAGCTGACTGGAACACAGGCCCGGTGGAAACAATCTTTTCTTTGCCGACCAGTTCGCGAGCCAGTAGCGCCAAGCGCTGTCCGACCGGCCCCTTATTCTTCGGATGAATATCATTTGGCTCACCCAATTCAAGGATCACCGCCATACCGGTTTGCGGAATGGATAGAAGCCTCGCCTGAGCCTGGCGCATACGCGCCCACATTTGATCGGTGCGATCCTGAGGAATGACAAAATTAGGAAGCTGGACGTAAAGGAAAGGAATATCCCCCTGTCCGAACCGTGCGCGCCAATCGGCGATCATTGCCCTGCACAACGCCAGATATTCATCAGCCTTTGCCGCGTTGGCTTCGCCTTGATACCACGCTATTCCCTCCAATCCGTAGGGTAGCAACGGATGAATCATCCCGTTGTATAATCCCATGGGCGTCCGATAATCACCTGGCTCTTGCGGCGGCTGCGGCTTAGGCGGAAGAGATTTCTCAGCCGCACGGGCGGCTTCAACAGCAGATTTCCATGCCGGTATTTTCGTTTTCTCATATTCCGCCAGATTTTTTGAATAGATCGCGAGCGCATCGTTCCAGCGGCCTAAAACCGTATCCAACAGTCTGGAATCTGCAAGTGCTCCGCGACTCATCCACGCCTCAATCGGAGTCCCGCCTTTTGAACTGTTAATCACTCCGACCGGGATGCCCGTTGCAGCCTGATAGTCCCTAGCGAAATAATAGCCGACCGCGCTGAAATCTCCGGCGGACTGCGGAGTACAGACAAGCCACCGCCCATTCAGATCATACTGAGGCGTATCGATAGGGTTGAGGGGTATAAAGAAAAACCGGATATCAGGATTTGCAGCTGCAACTACAGCCTCCTTATCTCCGGTGGCCTTTAATTGAAATGACATATTCGACTGTCCAGAAAAAAGCCACACAGCGCCAGTGACTACATCGGAGAACCGTACCGTATTTTTACCGGACACAACCAGTTCACCTTTCAGGCCGGGCTTCATTGCATCCAGCTTAACCATCCAGTGTCCGGTTTCATCGGCGGTTGTCTTTTTTACCTGATCCAGATAGCTCGCGGTGATTTCTTCTCCCGGTTCGGCCATTCCCCAGACCGGAACAGGTTTCCCATACTGCAAAACCGCATAATTCGCGAAAAGAGAAGGTAATGAAACCGTTCCAGACGCACGAAGCGGGTTTAAAAATGCGACTAAAGCAAAAGTAAGCGGGTAAATTTTCCAGAATATTGTACGTTGAGAAAACAGACTTTTATTAGACAGAATCATAACTCCTCCTGATAAAATAGATACAACTGATGAATGGGTTTTGTTCAGCTTCATACAACAAGTGCACTCATTGCCAAATCGATGCCATCGGCCAGGCCTTCAGAGAGATTATCTGCGCGGTTCCGCCTTCGGCTTTGAGTTTAAATCCAGGCTGAGCAGGATTTGCAACAAAACAGCAAGACATCTGTAAAAGCCCGTTCGCTCCGAAAATCTCAATCGACGTCCGATCAATTAGTATCCGTAAATTCAACGGACGGTCTGTTTCCGGGTAAGGAGCACTGTTCGCTCCTAAATTCAACGTCGCTGTGTTCACATCATATTCCACACGCTGTCCCTGCACAATGAGAGCAATTTTTTGAGCAGAACCCGGATCAAGTTTCAGTTCGAGATCAAGAGTCTCCCCGCCGACTCCAGAAAGCGGATTATCCGTTTCAGAGAGGGCGCAGTCGGTTTTTTCGGTCAGCGAACCCCGCAGTGTTTCCAGTTCCCTGGCCGGCATGATACGCGGAACAACAGTGCCCGTACCGGTCCGGATAAGCGTAAGTTCCCGAGGAACCGTCATCTGAGTAATAAACGGCATGCCTGTTGTAAATTTCGCGCCCTGAAGATACGCCAGCTGAATACGGCGATCGTCATAGGGAGCTTGACTGAAAGAACTCTCCGCATAGGTGCCATCCCATGGGCTGCTCAACATCGATCCTTCCGGAGTGAATGCTCTCCCATCGAAGTTTCCGACATAATAATTCCCGTTTGCCGAAAAAACCCATTTGGTGTCATTCGTATTGCCATCCACTGGCAATTCAAAGATATCCGGATTTTCTTTTACGCCAGGAAGCACAATATCCGACAGACTCGTCCAATTAATCAGGTTCGAAGATCGCAACAAAGTATACGTTCCGTCGTCTTTCATAAACAGAGCCATAATCCAACTCTGTGTTGGCTCATGCCAGATAACTTTGGGATCCCGATTTCCTCCATATATGTTGGGAATCACCGGATTATTCGGATGCTTAATCCAGGTTACTCCTCCATCCACAGAGTAAACCATCGACTGACTGACTTTCTTCCCCATAGAAGACGGATTCATCCCGCTGGCCGAAGTATAAAAACAGGCGATGGTCTTATCTTCTCCTGATGCCAGTCCGGCACTGTTCCGTTCGTCCACTACTCCGCACCCGGAATAGATCGTTCCGTTCTCGTCGGTATAAACAGCATCAGGCCGTTCTGTCCAATAAACTAAATCACTGCTGACGGCATGGCCCCAGCTTCGAATGGCCGTACGAGCCAGTCCATAAGAGAAATGCTGAAAAAAAAGATGATACTGCCCTTTGTAATAAACCAGACCGTTCGGATCAAGAATCCGTCCGCGCCGGGCCGTAAAATGATACTCTGGTCGGTATTTCTCATGATAGATCTGCGCCGCGTCGGGCCATTCATCGACTTGGGCAATCGCGGACATCCCTGAGGCTCCTCGTTCCTGCCAGTCGCGCTCTAGACGAAGCTCCCGTCCGGCGAATTCCCCGACATGTTCGTATGCCCAGAAATCCGGCGTACCGTCAGCCAGTTCCACCTCGAATTCACGGAGAAGCTTATCGCCATCCATCAACCGGAACAGTGCATAACGGGAGCCTGCTTTCACCGGTATACTCAACCACTCTTTGCTGATCTGAAACTCTCGGGAAACACCCATGTGTGTATAGTCTGCATCACTTTGGATAAACTGATCCGCCATGATGTGAGCCGCACCGCTTGTCGCCGTATCAAAAATTTCAATGACGGCCGTCTGCCCAATCCATGTGGAAACATCCCAGCTTTTCCAATCCAGCCGCTGCATCTTTCCAGTCGTATCATTCGGCCCCGTTTGAGAGGCAACTGTCTCCCCGTTGATCAGCAAACGAACGCCCAAAGCACTAGAATTCTGGCCTCCCCCGATCAGAAAATTCAAATAATGCCGTTCGATATGAAACGATGCAGATTGAAGGAGGCCGGTTGCAACAATTCCTCCGACAAACGAGTTGGCATATCCTTTTCCGCAATAACCGCTAGGAGGACCCTGCCCGCTTAATTCACCGCGCGTAGGACTGTTCCCAAATGCGATTCCCTTAACCATCCATCCGTCATAACTGCCGCCTTCAAAATCGGCCATAAGAACATCCGTCCGGGTCTGCATAGCTATCAACATTCCCATGCTGAAATTCGTATTGTCAGCAATACATAGCTGTTCAAAACCAATTCCCATAACGGATGCCAGTAATCTCAGGTGCCAGAAATTCGCAACTATTCGGCTCATCGTCTTCCTCCTCTCCAAATAAAATTATCGTTCCAATATCAGTTTGCATTTAATAACAAGCGATAGAATCCGTTGGACTCACTATCCGTTGTTTCAAGCGGCAGCCACTCCATCCGTCCTTTACCGCCAATGTTATAAAAAACAGGGCTCCATGACGGCGGGGTTAAAGTACTTGTTTTTTCCAACCTATAACGAAGTCCGCTTTTCCCTTGGAATCGAAGAGTGCCGATATTTCTCGAAAACGTTCCCTCAAGACGAAGAACAGATTGCGCATCAACAGGAGATGTTCCCACCTGAAATTCCTGCCGGTTGGTCATGCCATCTCCATCAGGATCTGCATCCGCTGAAGACTGATCATTCGTCTGGGTTTCAGCCCCCTCGAAATAGGTCGACCGCCAGATGTCGGCAATCCCATCCCCGACACTGTCCACTGTGCGGTATACGGCAGCGACCGTTATGTTGCTCTGCGGCATGCGCAATGTGGTGTGCGACAGGGATACATGAACAACGGCCTGCGTATCACCGCTCCAATAATCAAACTGTTGTCCCGGAGGAGGCGTCGCTGCCTCGATATTGAGAATCGATCCCGCCTTGGATTTCCCGCTTCCGGAACCGTTGCCGACCGTCAGTTCATAGACTGGTTCCGCCACATTACGATAAGTCGCTAAAAGGTATAATGCGTGATCCGGCATAGTTATCGTCGTGGACGATAAATTCAGCGCTTGAACTTCAGCCGCCGCCCCGATCCAGCGGTCAAACACTTCCCCAGATTGCGGCGCACTGGCGGTAAGGGTCACGACAGACCCGGCACTGCGTTCTGAAGCCCCGCCGTTTCCGGAAATAACGTATAGCGGATATCCTCCGTCTGTACGAAACGGCGATGCGGGGAACCCTGCGGCATTGTAAAGCTTGTTCGACCCCGCCGGCCACATGGTGTAGCAATAGCGGACGTACAACGGCTGTGAAACAGACGGGCTGGACACAACCACAGTATCCTGATCAATCACCGCAACAGCATCTGTAAACTTCTTGTCTGCTCCGGCCACCTGAAAATTCTGCAGAGGTTCAGCCGCCTCGAGTACTATATTGGTCCTGTTTTTCTGTCCGACAAGGAGGCCACCATCCGCATAATCAAAGAGCACCCGTATCTGCGCCCCTTCCGGAATTGCGCTGCGAAATAAAGGTCCGCTATAGTCCCGGTCATAGCCCATATCTTTTGCGAGGACCCATTGAGCGAGGCGGAATCCCACATCAGCCTTATCGCGGGGATGAACATTAAATTCTTCGCCGATATCAATCGTCACCGCCATGCCCGTATTGGTCTCTGAAAGGGCTCGCAATTGCGCCTGACGAACACCCGGAAAACTCCTTGTCTCATTCAGAGCCGCCAGCTGAACGTAATAGAACGGGAAGTTGCCCTGTCCCCACTTCTTCCGCCACCCGCGCATTAACGCCTGCATTTTAAACTGATAAATATCACCATCCCCGCCGCTCGCGCTGTTCGCTTCACCCTGATACCAGATTGCTCCACGGATGCCATATGGCACCAGAGAGTCTACAATCGGATTAAAGAGATAGAGATTTGTAACGTTACCCTGCTCTTGATTCTGCAACATACCGGACAGCTCCGGAACGGCCTCCATTCCTTCCGGACAGAGGAAACTTTCAATCCCCCGTCCGCCCCATGCAAAGCAAATAAGTCCCACCGGAACGCCGGTTTGCAAATACATATTCTTGGCGAAGAAATAGCCGACACCAGAGAAATTGGCCAATTCTGTTTGACTGCATTTGCCCCATCTGACGGTCTGTACTCCATAAGCAGCCCCTTCCACATCCGAAGCCAATTGAGTCTGTCGGATCAACGGATAGCTGTTAGCAACCGCCAGCTCTTCTTCATAACCGGTAACTCCGGTCATTAGCAGGGCCATATTGGATTGACCAGAGGCGAGGTAAACATCGCCGAAGACAACCTCATTAATCTGTATTTGTTGGTCGCCAGATACAATTTGTATAACATGCGCGATCCCGCCATCGGTAGAATGAACCCCGACGGAGACCCTCCACGTCCCGTTGGCATCAGCCACAGTGCTCCCGACAAGTTGATCATCAAGCTTAACGGTTACTTTCGCCCCGGGCGAAATCTGTCCCCACAGGGGAACATCCATATCTCTCTGTAAAACCATGTTGTGGCAAAACACGGGAGTAACTGACAAAGGCAAATAAACCGAGTGACTGATTTCATCCCATGTCGATGCCATACGGAGATTATCAATCACCACGTAATTTTCAGATCCACCCGTGCGGTAATCTCCGGTGGCTTGAAACTGCAATTTATCAATGGATGCCAAGCTGATCGGTGCGTTAGAAAGTGCCGGATTATTCCAGTCAAAATTATTGGTTCCACTTGAGTCATACCAGACTGATGCGGTTTGATTGGTAATATTCACTCCAACAATCGCGGAAAGCCGTCCGACCGCTGCCAACTTTGTCGCAACTTGAGTCAATGTCCTTCCGTCCGGAATCGGCGCATCGCGGTGCAGTGACGTGATCGCTATCCCAGCGATTTCTGTTCCCTGATCGTCAGTCATGCTGAATCCCAGCACCATTCCGTTCCCGGCTTTCACCTCACTGAGATCATAACGGAGATCACATCGTATGTATTGAACCGCTTCAGGCGCAACAGATACGGCAGCATTAAGTACCGCTCCGCTAATCCACATGCCATTGGACGCACTTCCGGAATGCGTACATAGCAATCCGCCCGCACCATCGGTTTCAAGAAAGCCTTCGCCCCCAGAAGAGAACGCCGTCGGATTGGCTCCAGAGTTCTCGACCTGCGATAAAGTCAGGCCGGAGGAATCCCGTATAAACGACCACTCGTTCGGCACAACTGATAACGCACAGTTAACAGCTCCCCACAAAAAAACAGATACGATTGCCTGAAACCTCTGCATATATTTTCTTCTATTTGCCGCCTACACCATACACTTCCAGAGATTTCCGAGATCGGAAATCTCCGGCAGCTGATCTGCCTCCGTTTTAATCAAGGGGTCGTATTGATCTGGAATACGCTCACCGTACGATTACTTACCCCACTGGCCTCATCGCCGTGACCAATGCCCATAAAGGCGATCAGGTTGCCGGAGAAAAAATTATTATTAGAAACAAAGTTCACCGAATCATCTTCATACAGCAGGTCGGCCGTTGCATTGCGGATGAATCCTGACAGCTTCCATTCCTTTTCCGTCTTACCGCGTGTAAGAGTCAGCTTGAGGATAAGATCATCTGTTGCCCCGTCTTTATCCGGATCGATATCCGGCAAAGAGAATTTGCGAAATGTTCCGTTTACTGCGGGCATCCCCGACTGTCTTACTAAATAAATGAGTCTACACTGTGAGCCAGCATCTCGGCGGAGCATCACAAAAACGGCATCCCCATGCTTATTTTCTTTATTACTGATCCCTACATACATAACATCCGCGAGACTCGAAAGGGTTCGAACGATATTCATACGAAACTTTATTTCAGCACTGTATGTATCACAGGATGTCGGCATCGGTGTTGAATAGAACATCTTGGTTTCGGCAGATGTTGATGTGTAAGACCGGCCTCCTTCCGTCTTCCATTCCAAACGCGACTCTGGAGACTCTGGAGTTCCAGAGCCCCCCCAGCCAAACTGTCCTGTCAGTATTTTATCGGGATACGTTGAAAAATCGACCGTTTCGGAAATGCCGGCGTATG
>JBBQSL010000103.1:0-12169 GCA_038213895.1 Kiritimatiellales bacterium
TGGAGCGGACGGTGCGTCTGTGTTTGGGGCGATGATCCCTCCGGCATGCGCGCGGCTGAAAATCTGCTGGAGCGGTGCGGAATTATGCCCCGTTACGCCGAAAGCCTTGACTCCATCACTGAGCGGCTGACACGTGAAGCACCGGCCGATGCAGTCTTGTGCAATCTGGATATGCCAGGGCTCATTGAGAAACTGCCCGAATTACGGAAAATACGACCCGATGTGCCGTGGATTGGCTTTTCCCGCTGGACTGCTCCGCTGGATGAAAAAGTAAAAAGCTGTTTTTCCGCTTTTATTGACTGCCCGCTTCGCCCTGAGCAGTTATATACCGCGCTTCTACAGATTTTGGAGAAACGCCCATGAAGTGCAATCCGTTGCCGGGCGGCTTTAAGCCAGCGGTCTATGCGGTTCTTATTTTTCTTTTGTTGGCTGCTCTGAAAGCCATCCCGGATTCACCGTGATTTTTGGTGCTCGCCAAGATATTGCCGCGATTTGTGAGCCCGTGCGGGACAGACTCTGGCAGACGCTTGCCATGATGATCATCCTGTTGTTTGGTGCCGGTACTGGGATTGGCCTGATCTGGCGGCATCAGCATGTAAAGTTCTATCGGGAAAAGGCTGCGACGGCTGATACGAAATTAATATGATGAGTATTTTTCACCACCCGGTGAACCGTTCCCTGAGGGTCACTATTTTCGGATACTAAAATTATCTGCGCTTCGCTCGGCGCTAGAGCAGACATCGGAGCAGGACAGAGAACCTCCAGCAACCAGTTCTAAACCGCTCCTCGGACTCCCTCGGAGGTTCCTCTAGCGCAGCGGGTGGTAAAAGATCTTAATTTTATCGATATTAATCAGGTTGATTCCGTATGAGACCTTGCGGGAGAGCGAAGAACAATACCTCAGTATCGTTGAATCTTCTCCAGACGGCCTATACGCCTATCATCTGACGAATGATGACCAGCTGGTTTTAACCGGGGCCAATCAGCCGATCGGATTCTCGGCATCTCGCATCGAGTGCTGTTGGGCAAGACCATTGAGGAGGCTTTTCCTGCACTGGTCGGCACGGAAATTCCGGAAATGTACCGGAAAGTGGCCCGTAGAGAACTCGGCCCGCAACATATTGAAACAGATTACTATGATGGCAGGGTTAACGGGTGTGAGGAGAGCAAACAGTTCATTCTCAACACCTGATCGAAGGATGTCATGAAGGAATGCACGGTGGCCAAACCGCAGACCTGCTATGAGCTGGAGAAAACAGGAATATGGGGTGAGGCCGTTCGCCAGCGCAAACCGATTGTCCTGCATGATTTTCAGGCGGCTCACCCTCTCAAAAAAGGCTGCCCGCAAGGCTATGCCACCCTGACCCGGTTTCTGACGATGCCGGTTTTTCAAGGATCTCAGATTGTGGCGGTGGTCGCGGTTGCAAACAAGGCTACTGACTATGATGACGGCGACGTTCTTCAACGCACCCTGCTGATGGATGCGGTCTGGAAGTCGGTCGATTTGCGTGCTAAAGAGGATCAGATAGTTTCTCTGATGGAATCCCTGCGCGTCTCCAACCGCGATTTGGAGCAGTTCGCCTACATTGCCTCGCACGACTTGCAGGAGCCGCTGCGTATGGTAGCCAATTATATGCAACTGCTACATTCGCAAACCGATCGACCTCAACCGCTTTATTGAAGTGGTTAAAATTATCGAGAACTTCTGGCTTTCCATCGTTGAGCTTCCGCCCCATAGCAACGGTTGAGACGCCATTTTGCATTTTAAAGATTGGCTCACAGAGCCAATGTTACAATGTAGCGTCGGCTCTATGAGCCGATCTGGAGTTTGGTTCGTTTTTGGTCGGCTCTATGAGCCGATGGGTGTTGTAGCATTTAACCTAGAAACGGAAATTACCAAACCGCGAATGAACGCGAATAGCCAATGAATTTGGTACTTTTTTCAGTCACGGGCATGGAAACCGCATTCACCAACAGGGTTGATGCTGCATTCTTCATAATCCATTCATAATTAGCGTGTATTCATGTTAATTCGCGGTTCTATTTCCCTATTTAGGATTATAGGACGGACAAAATATTCATGACTTGCTGGGCGGCTTGAGGCCAGCTCAGTCGTGCGGTGTAGTCATCGAAAGCGTTCATAGCCAGCAGGCGGTATTCGTCAGGCGTGCTGAACAACCGTCCAATATGCTCTGCGTAAGCTGGCGCATTTTCTACCTCTACGCAGTATCCGTTGATTCCGTTGTGCACGGCCGTTGGAATGCCGCCCGTGTTTGAAGCGATGGCGGGCAGGGCGAAGCTGTTGGCTTCGGGGAAAATATGACCGAAACATTCCGCGCGGCAGGGCTGGATCAGGAAGTGCGCCTCCCGATAGAGCTGTTCCATTTTTGCCCGTTCAGCTGGTTTTGCCAGCGACAGATATCCGGCTGTTTTTACGAAACTAGGAACCTGTCCCATGTGTTTTGCTGGATCGGTTCCCAGCAAGGTTATTTCGGTACGAAGGCCTTGCGCGTTTAGAATTTCTACTGCTTTGATGGCTGTGTCGCCGCCTTTGCGCTTCCATTCAACACCGGTAAATAGTAGTCGACAGATATCGTCAAACGGTTTTTCTTTCACCAATTTTTCTGCGTCAGGGCGTGAAAATCCAGAGGTCAAGTTGGCACCGTAGGGCACTACTTTTACCTGTTCCGGCAAAGCGCCGTAAAGTTCGATGGCGCGTCGGGCCGCCCAGTCCGATGCAAAAATAAGTCGCGCACAGTTTTTGACGGCCGCTCGATCCATTTCCTGCAAGTTGTTCTGTGTCCGACGGCAGAGTCCGGTAAACGTCTGGTAGTAGTCGAAGAGCCCGCCGTAGAGCGAATCGGTCCAAATGACGATCGGGCGGTCTGTTTTAAGAAATGCGGCGTGTTTGACTTCGGTGCAAAGCACGGCCTGTACTGTGCTGTTTTCTAGTTTATGTGCAAGCTGCATCCCATAACCCCAGCTCAGTGAGGGTTCGGCCCAGCCATAATATTTTTGCCGGGTTAATTTTTGATAGAGCAGAATCCGTAGGGCGGCAGCGGGTGTGCAGACGTTGCGCAGCGGTGCGAGATAATCAAATCCGGTTGATGCCGCCTTGAGGTTCAACGCGATATTTTTAGCCGCATTGTGGATGCCGGCGGCGCCGGGTTTGCGCGACTCGGCAGACTGCCGTACGTCCAAGTGGTGGGCAAAGGCGATTTTCACCGGTTGACCTCCCCGCTGGTGGTACGGGTATCGCGCCAGAGTTTTTTAAGTTTTCCTCGGCAGAGCATATTGAGTGCGGCTAAGAACTGTATTGAATCCAGAAGGATTTGAGCCGCCAACACGGGCGTATAGGCGGCTTTTTTGGATGTGCTGAAGTTTCTGAAGCGGATTAAACGAGTGGCGATCAGAATTCGATAGATGCGAATGTAATCGCGCTTACTGATGCGGTCGGCAATTAGGTGTCGTGACCAGTTTGGGTTGGTTCGATTGAGATTTTCAATCAGTGCGGCGGCATCCGGCGCTTCGTGAAGATGTTCTTGCAGATACTCCCAGATCCAGCGGTGAATAATATAGCCCGCAATCTGTCGCCGGTGGGTGGCTAATACATCGGATAGCCGAGTGTAGGCTTCGAAAACGTGCGAAGCGGTGTCGGCAATGACCATGCGTTTCGTCGCGTTTTCGGGTTCCGTCAGGAAGTTTGAGACGGCCATTTTTTTGATGAACCCGTCTTCGACAATAATCTGTTCCGGAATCCAGAGGCGGCGTAGCCAGACGGCGCGGACGCAGTAGAGTTGGCCGCAGAGTTGTCCGGATGCGGACTGGTTAATGCGTGCGCTGTGCATTGAAATTTGGTCGAGCAGGCTGTAGTGCTGTTTAAAAACGATATGTTTCATCGGTAGGTCGGTGCAGATGAAGGCCTCCGGATGTGCATACAGTTTTTGAATCATGTTCCGTAGCGTGTCGGGCATGAAAATCTGAATGTCGGCATCAATCAGAAAAATCACATCGGCCTGCGGGTCGGCAAGCTCATGGACAAAAACATTCCACGCGTTGGTTTTTCCCGGCGTGGTCAGCGAGTGAACCTGCCAGCTCACGCCTTCTGAAAAGTTAAGTTTTTCAGCAGCGGCCAGCATGGAACCCCGCGCGGCCTGCGCGGTGTTATCGGTGCAGCCGTTGGGTACGCAGACGATCTGAATTTGGAAACCGCTCGTCACGACATCGCGGATCAGACTCTGCGCGAACACGCTGTGAATCGTCGTGCGGATACTGCTTTCTTCGTTCCAAGCCAGAATACCAATACTGATTTTCATAAATTCTTCAGCTTTCGCATATTGATCGGCACGGTTGGTGATGTGGAAACTACAGCCGCAGCGTAGCCGGAATCAATGTCCAATAATTGGAAAAACCATTGTCCGTTAACGTCAAGAACCGGAAGGAAAGGTTTTTCGCCGATCGGTACAGCGAAAGTGTTGAGTTCTTTGTAGATGCCGATGCCTAGCGCTTTCACGTAGGCTTCTTTTTTGGCCCAAATTTCAAAAAAAACATCCGCCGGATTTTCCACCGTTTGGAAAGCGATTTGTTCCGCCGGAGCAAACCAGCGTTTTATGATCGATTCCATATTCAGGCCGTCGCGTTTGAATTCAATATCAATGCCGACCAGGCGTCCGGACGTGACAGCAATCAGTAGGCGGTCGCGGGAGTGGGAAACGTTAAATTCCAGTTCGCCGCCTTCCAGAAACGGTTTACCTTGCGGATTGCGGCTAAATCGAAGGGTCGCGGGTTCGATGTTCATACAGTTCGCGAGAATCCGGCGCAATAGTCCACGACTTAGAATAAAGCCCTCGGCATCGGCCGGTTTAAGAAATTTGGCAGCACGAGCCAGTTCTTCATGGGTCAACAGGCTACGGCAGAAGATGTTATCGTCGCCATGATCTGACAGCTGGATGTCCCATATCTCGATTGAGTTCTTAAAAATTTTCATATTGTTCTTCATCAAAACCGGTGCTTTATATAACATTGGTTTGCAAGGGATGCGAGTACCGGATACTTATGAATTTAAAAGACGATCAGACCCTGATAGCTCGGTTTGTCGAGCTGGCCGCCAAACAACCTGAGTTGATTGCTATCCGTTGCGGGGAAACCGTAGTTTCTTACGGCGAGCTAGATCGCCGGTCGCTGGGACTGTCTCGGATTCTGCATCAGCACGGTGTGGGTTCCGACACGCCGGTTGCCGTTTGTGTAGATCGTTCGCCGGAGCTGATTGTTGCGTTGCTGGCGATTTTACGAACTGGTGCAGCCTATGTTCCTCTTGACCCGTTATATCCTGCCGGTCGTCTCCGGTTTATGCTGAAGGATTGCGGGGCTCCGGTGGTAGTCGCTACCGCAGTGCACCATGCAAAGTTCATTACAGAAGCCGTGGTTATTTCTCCGGACGACTCGTTACCGTTAGTAATGAAGTGGAACCCGCCGGTGTCCGATGATTTGGCCTATATTATCTACACCTCCGGCTCTACTGGAAAACCGAAGGGGGTTCTTTGTACCCATGGTGGTGCGCTTAACATGCTTGATGATGCACAGCGCCGACTTCTTATCGGCCCCGGCGATGCGTGCAGTTGGTGGACTAGTATAAGTTTTGACGTTTCGGTCTATGAAATTTTTTCGCCCCTTATTTGCGGTGCGACGCTAGTTATTATTCCAGATGGAATTCGGCTGAATGCTGTCAAACTACTGGACTGGTTATGTGCGGAAAAAATAACTTCGGCGTATATTCCTCCGGTCATGATTGTCGATCTGGAGTCTTGGACCCGTGAGCATCCCGGTCAGAGTCCTCTGCGCCGTCTGCTTACTGGGGTTGAATCGATTCCTGAACGGCGGTTGATGAATATTGCTCGGGAGGTTCCTGAGCTTTGCATTATTAATGGGTACGGCCCGACGGAGGCGGCTGTTTACTGTACTTGCTATATTGTGTCTGGCTCCGGCGACTCACATCGCACCACGCCGATCGGTAAACCGCTCGACGGGGTGGAAACCTATCTTTTCGATGGGGAACGAAAGCCGGTTACCGATGGCGAAGAAGGCGAAATTTACATTGGCGGAAAGCAAGTGGCTCGCGGTTATCTAAACTGTCCCCGTTTAACGGCTGAAGTATTTCTGGATACACCGCTGGGGCGGCTCTATCGCACGGGCGACCGCGCGGTGCGGTTGGCGGATGGTAATTTAATGTTTATCGGACGGACTGATCAGCAGATTAAATTTCTTGGATATCGTGTAGAGCCCGGTGAAATTGAAGCCACCCTCTGCCGGATTGAAGGCGTGCGCGAGGCGGTCGTCGTCGCGAGCGATACGATTCAGGGCGGGCGTCGGTTGGTTGCTTATTATACGACAAGTCAAAGTAATATGATCCCTGTTGCAAAGATGCGGCAGATACTGGGGCGAGACCTTCCGTATTACATGATTCCTTCACTTTTTATCCGGTTGCCTCATATTCCGCTTACACCCAACGGGAAGACTGACCGCAAGAGCTTGCCACGGCCTGAGGCCGATGATTTGGAAGCCTTACGCGTCTCAGAGTTTAAGCAACCGGTTACACTAACCGAGAAAAAAGTCGCGGAGTTATTTGTTGCGACATTAAAAACCGGCCCAGCGGGATTAACGGACGAATTCTTCATGATGGGCGGACATTCGTTGCTGGCAACGCAACTGGTGTCGAAGCTCCAGACCGAATATCAGGTTGATATTTCGCTGAAGGATCTTTGTGAACATTCAACGGTTGAGGAGTTGGCGGCGTTTGTTGACAGTTCCCGCAAGGTTAGTACGGTGTGTCGAGAGATCCCTGTTGCCGCCGAACGTTCTGTTTATCCTTTGACCCCTTCGCAGCGTACGATGTGGTTGTTGCATCAGTCTGATCGCTCCGGAATTTTATCGAACATTCCTGAAGTAATTTATTTGAACGGCCCGCTGGATGTCGCAGTGATGGAGCGAGCCTTTAACGAAGTGATCCGCCGTCATGACGCTCTGCGCATGGTTTTCTCTATGGAAAAAGGGGAGCTGGTACAGCGACCTCTCGAACAGGTTTATGCGCCCATTATGTTCACGGATCTAAGCGGATTGGATGCCGTTCAGCGCGATCGCCGGGCGGCGGAGATGCGTCTAATAAATGGTCGCCACTTTTTTAATCTCTCGACCGGTCCGCTTATCCATATGGAACTGGTTAAATTGGCAGAAAATCGTTTTCAGCTGTTTTTTAATATTCATCACATCGCCGCTGACGGGTGGGGGATCAGTCGGTTCAACATTGAGTTTGCAGAAATCTATGAGGCTTTTCTTAGCGGGCGGCCTTCACCTCTTCCGTCGGTTGAGCGGAAGTATTCGGATATCGCGGTATGGCTGGATGATCGTCTCAAGAGCGGCACCTTGCAGCCGCAACTTGACTACTGGAAAGAAAAACTGGCCGCACCACGTCCGGATCTTCAGTTCCGAGCCGATCATGCGCGCCCTGATGTTTCTGCACATCGCGGCGCGCGCCATGCTTTTATCATCTCGCCGGATCTGACCGCAGCGCTTACCGCGCTGGGACGGCGCGAAAACGCCTCGCTTTTCATGGTGCTGGCCTCGCTCTGGCAGACGCTGTTGCACCGTGCCACCGGCTCGACGGATATTCTCACTGGAACAGCGATCGCTAACCGTAACCATGCGCAACTTGAAAATGTCATCGGTACTTTTATTAATGCACTGGTTCTGCGTACTGATTTTTCCGGTGCGCCGGATTTCTTGGATGTACTTGATCGTATCCGACAGGGCGCTCTTGATGCCTATGCGCATCAGGATATCCCGTTCGAGAAAGTCATGGAAGCGGTCAGTGACGGTACCCGCCATCCGATATTCCGCAACTCAATCATCCTGCACAATATGCCGCTACCGACCAAAAACTTTGCTGGCCTGACGCTGACGGATGATGAAATCGGCAACGATACGTCAAAAATGGATATGCTGTTGTATTTCATCCAGCGCGAAGGCCAACTTGAAGGACAACTGGAATACGACGCAGAACTTTTTGATGCCGCCACCGCTGAACGAACTACGGCAGATTTTATGACGCTAGCGAGACAGGTCGTAAAAGATCCTCACCGTTTGCTTGGCGATTATTTGCGGCAGGGTGACGAAACGATTCCAACTTGTTTTGTTATCGGTGAAGGTTCACTTTGTCTGCGGTGTATCGACGTGCTACGCTGGCGGGGACTGCGTGTGCTGGGTCTTATTTCGCCCGATGCCGCCAATCGTCGCTGGGCCAAAGAGAAGGGCCTTCCGTGGCATCATCCCTCCGAAGGGTTTGAAAAAATTCTTTCCGCGCAACCGTTCGATTATCTTTTCAGTATCGTCAATAGTTATATCCTCAAGCCGGATGTTCTAGCGTTGCCGCGTCGATGTGCGATCAACTATCATGATGCGCCGTTGCCGCGCTATGCTGGGGTTTATTCGACCGCCTGGGCTCTTATAAACAGCGAGCGGTTTCATGGCATCAGTTGGCATGTCATGGCAGAAGAAGTGGACGCGGGCGACTTGCTTAAACAGCGAAACGTAGAAGTATTTGAAAAAGACACCTCCTTTACCTTGAATGCCCGTTGCTATGATACAGCCATTGAAACCTTCAGTGAACTGGCGATGGAACTGTTTGAGAATCGGGAAACCCGTACACCGCAGGATTTGAGCAAACGTACCTATTATCCGCTGCATAAGCGTCCGGCTAATGGCGGGTTGATTGACTGGAGCCGCCCGCAGGTTGAAATCGACGCCTTACGCCGCGCACTGGATTTTGGTAATCAGCCCAATGATCTGGGGCTACCCAAAGTGCTGATGGGCAATGATTTTTATGTACTCAAGCCGGATGGTGCCGTACTTACCTTAGATGGAGAGTCATCGGAACTTCATCTTTGTGCCATTGGTGAGCCGACCGATTGGATTGTCAATGAATCTCGGTTTCCAAGCATTGGAAAAAAACTAGAGGAACTTAATGCCGGACTGGCCAGCCACGAGCGGTTTTGGGTGCGCCGCTTTGAAAAATTCCAACCCTTGGAAATTCCCGCTGGTACAGATCGGGCGTTTCACAGTTATGCGCTCACCGACCAGCCTTTATTTCTCTGTTTCCTTGCACGTTTTTGCTCGCAGTATGAGTTTACCACCGGCTGGAAAGCGGCGACGGAGATGCCCGATTTTTTTGCAGATATTGTTCCGCTTCATGTTGAACTTAATGACGAAGCGTTATTGATGGAAAATATGTCCCGTTCGGAAAAAGCGATTGAAACCTGTCGCAAACGGAAAACCTATGTCCGCGACCTGTTCCAGCGTTTTCCGTCGGTGCGCAGACCGCCCGAATATTCTGTTGTGCTGGGTGAGAAGGAAGTTCATTGCCCAGCTAAAGTGTGGGAACATTTCCGTGCATTTCGTCGCATCGCTTTTCTCAGTCAGCCGCTATTTGCACAATCTATACTGACCTCTCATGACCTGAACGAACTCGCAAAGCTTGAGGTACGTACACCCGGTTTTGGCGAAACCCGTTGCATTCATCAGCTTTTTGAAGCTCAGGTTGAAAAAACGCCGCGCGCGGTGGCGGTCGAGGGCTTGCGTGATAAATTGACCTATGCCGAACTCAATTCGCAGGCTGATGCGCTGGCGGTGCGGTTGCAGGAACTTGGCGTAAACCCCGACATGCCGGTCGGCTTGTTCATTAACCGCTCACCTGAAATGTGCATTGGTATCCTCGGCATCCTGAAGGCGGGTGGCACCTATGTGCCGCTCGATCCAGAATATCCTGCCGACCGATTGGAATTTATCATGGGCGATACCGCCATGAAGATGGTCGTCACGGTTGCGGCATTAAGTGGACGTGTTGGAACGGGGCGCACAGCGGTTTGTATCGACCAGATTTTAGAAGGCGAAGCCAAGCCGGTGGCGTGCGTTAAGAGTTCAGATTTGGCCTATATATTCTACACCTCTGGCTCTACCGGAAAACCAAAGGGTGTGATGGTCGCGCATAGCAATGTGGTGAATCATTGTTTGGCATCCAATCAGATTTACGGCATCGGAGCGAAAGATCGTATCCTGCAGTTTTTCTCGATGAACTTTGACGGCTCGGTGGAAGAACTGTTTCCGGCCTGGGCTTCCGGCGGTACGGTGGTGTTGCGCAGTGATGAGCTTTCGAGTTCGATTTCAGAGTTTGAGAAATTTATTGAGCGGCGGAAAATCACCGTGGTTGATCTGCCAACGGCTTACTGGCACGAATGGGTGCGGAACTTGCGCACGGTGCCGAAAAATCTGCGGGCAGTCATCATCGGCGGCGAAAAAGTTTCGGCGGAACTCTGTCGCGTCTGGTTGCAGAAAGGCGGCGGTGCCATTCGGCTTTTTAACACCTATGGACCGACCGAATGTACGGTAGTGGCCACGGTTCACGAATTGACCGGCGCGGTTACCGGCGAAATACCTTTAGGTCTGCCGATTGCCGGTACAGCACTTTATGTGACAGATACGCAGCAACAGCCTGTGCCGATTGGTATGCCCGGCGAATTGCTGATTGGTGGTGAAGGGGTGGCTCGTGGCTATCTCAATCGGTATGATTTGACCCGCGAGAAATTTATCCGCATTCCGTGGGGTGAAGGAATGATTTACCGCACGGGTGACCTCGTCTGCCGTCAGGCGGATGGATGTATTCGGTTTATGGGTCGCGTGGACAATCAGGTTAAAATCCGCGGGTTCCGGATTGAGCCCGATGAAATTGCGGCCGTGCTGGAGCAACACAGTGATATTGCACAGGCTGTTGTGGTGGCCCGCGATGATCTTTCGGAACAGAAAGAACTGGCCGCCTATTATATTCCAGAGTCAGGACTTTCACCAATGGTCAGTGAATTGCGCGACTTTCTGGCCATAAACCTTCCGGAATTTATGGTGCCGTCTGCTTTCATGGAGCTGGACGAGTTTCCTATTGCGCCTGGCGGAAAAGTAGATCGCAAGGCGTTGCCGTTGCCGGTTAAGAACATACTCCGGGCGCACGAAAACTATGTAGAGCCAGTGACCCCACAGCAGAAAACGCTGGCTGAGATCTGGTCGGCGGTACTTGGTATCGATGTCATCGGGATTAACGACAACTTCTTTGATCTGGGCGGACACTCGCTGTTGGCTATTCAACTGGTCGAGCGGGTTCTCTCGGCTGGTTTGTCGCTGACCGTTGCGCAACTTTTTCAGTATCCTACGATCGCGCAGATGGTCGAGGTATTAAGCTTGCGGGGTGAAACTGAATATAAATCGCTGGTCTGTCTGAAGGACGGTGCGCCGGGTTGCACGCCGTTTTTTTTATTGCACAGTGCGCCCGGTGATCTGCTTGGGTATTCAAATCTTGTACACAACTTGCCTTCGAACCAGACGGTATACGGCTTCCAGTCGCTCGGGCTGGTTGATCCGAACAAGGTGCACTCTACAATTCCTGAAATGGCGGCCTATTACGTTTCCGTGTTGCGTGAATTTTTGCCGAATGGACCGTATCTACTTGGCGGCTGGTGTTATGGCGGATACGTCGCACTGGAAATGGCGCGACAGTTGATCGAGCAGGGGATCGACGTGAAAATGCTGGCGTTGATTGATGCCTGGGCCTATCCGCCATCTGAACGGCGGATCGCCTTCTACTGGCGGAGGCTCCAGCTCACACGCATTATCGGAACCCGCGAATGGTTAAAAATTATTTTTGTGCGGGTTAAGCACCTTTTCAATGACGAAAATGCTGATGCGGTTAAAGCGCTTGATGGAGTACAAACTAAAGAAGGTATTCTGGCTAATCGTGAAGAAGTGTACCGCCGCAACCGTATCGCTGCGCTTAAATATTATCCCCGTTATTATCCGGGGCATGTCGTGCTTATGCGATCCGATGAGCTGGCTGATTGGTTTCTTCCGGATATGACCATGGAATGGGCAACGCTTACTAAGGATCAAGATATTTATCTGATACCCGGTCCGCACCGCGGGATGCTCCGCGAGCCAGCCGTCAAGGTTCTTGCCGCTCGCTTGAGTCAAAGCATAGAGAAATTTTCAAAATGATGTTCGGTATGATACGAAATTAACTTAACTAGTAGCGTCTAGAGCGCGAAGAATCCAATCGAATCCGGTCAAGGATTGGATG
>JBBQSL010000104.1:0-12004 GCA_038213895.1 Kiritimatiellales bacterium
CATCAGTTCCGCCAGCTCATCCACGACGACGACAATGTAGGGCAGTCTGGCCGGGGTTAGATCTTTTGGCTGATCTTCGTCTTCTACGATCGCTGCGCCGAAGAGATCGGCCTGCTTTTCAATTGGACGGGTGTTAAAGCCTTTGATGTCGCGGACTTTCACCTTTTTGAAGAGCGCGTAGCGTTTTTCCATTTCCTTAATCGCCCAGCGCAGACCCAGCGTTACCTTTTTGGCATCGGTGATAATCGGCACGACAAGGTGTTTGAGGTTTTCGTAGGCTTGAAATTCGAAGGTCTTTGGATCAACGAGAATCAGGCGGAGCTGTTCCGGTGTGCGGGAGAGCAGCAGGCCGGTCAACAGCGAGTTCATACAAACTGTTTTGCCCGCACCGGTGGCACCGGCGATCAGCAAGTGCGGCATGGCGGCGAGGTCACCGACGATCATTTTCCCGCTGACATCTTTACCGAGTGCGAGCGGCAGGGCGATTTCCGGATTATGAAATGCTTGGCTTTCAAGAAGTTCCCGCAGATAAACAGAAGTACCCTTGGTATTGGGTACTTCGATACCGACCGCGCCTTTTCCGGGAATCGGTGCCTGAATACGAATGCTCTGTGCGCGCAAGGCCAGCGCGATATTGCGTTCGAGCGCGGAAATGCGTTCGACGCGTACACCGGGGGCGGGGGTGATTTCGTAGGAGGTGACGGTCGGGCCGGTTTCGACATGCGTTACTTGGCCCTGTACATCGAACTCTTCGAGCGTGGCCTGTAGAATTCTTGCTTTTTCCGCCGTGTTTTCGGTCGAGGTGCGCTCGGCCAGCGAAGGCAATTCGTCAAGAATAGTCAGAGGCGGGAGTTGATAACCCGACTCGTCGCGCCCCGGCGCAATATTTACAGAAACATTAGCCAGTTCATCGGCAGGTTGTGGAGCAATCGGTTTGGTTCTTGGTGCGAGCTTAACCTGTTCGGGTTTAGGTTCCGCCTTCGGTGTCACCAGCGCCACCGGAAAGGGCGGCGGTTCAAAAAGTTCGTTGTTGGCCGGAGCGGGTGTAGCCGCTGGGAAAGCTGACTTTTTCGGTTTTTCTTTTTCGGCGGGCGTCACTTCACGATTGAATCTCGGTTTAGGTGCGGCGGCGCGGGCTTCTTTGCGTCGGGCTTTGAACGCCTGAATTTTTTCCCATAGGAATGCGAATGGAGTGAAGGGGTGCATGCCGGTTAGTTGCAAAAGGGCAAGAATAAGGACGGTTACAAAAACAATGCCCGCGCCGGTATGACCGATTAGCTTACCTACGGTACGATCAGCCAGCAGCTGACCGGTCAGTCCGCCGGGACTACCGACATTCAGAATGTCCGTTAGCCCGTGCCAGAGTCCGGCCTGATATTCTGCAAGACTTCCGAGGGAAATCAGTCCGGCGGTCAGCCAGGCCCATACCGGCCAGACGCGCTCATAGGAACGGAACGTCATCATTAGACCGCCGGTCAGCAGGACAAACGGAACCAGATAACCACTGACGCCAAAGAGCAGAAAGCCGGCAAAAGCGAACCAAGCGCCGAACGGGCCGACTAGATTATGCGGCGGCGACGCCGGTGGATCGTGCAGGAAGCCGATATCCTCTGCATTAAAGGAAAACACACACAGGAAGCTGAGTAGACAGAGCGCCAGAAGAATGACGCCGACGGCTTCGCGCTTCGGAGAACGGACGATTTCGGGTTGTTTAGATTGTTTTGCCATTTCGGCAGAGTATAGGGACGGAACTTTGTTTTTGAAGCAAATTAAACGCGTCGGCATTTGAAAATTACCACCACCGGGATGCGGGCCAGCTGGGGATAAAGCGTCCGCCAGTCGGCGCTTTCATACGGCACTTTGGCGTGAATCTCCTCTGCACTCATTTCTGGGATGGGCATTGGTTCCGGCTCTAGAAGCCGATCGATCGCTAGCCCGGCGGCATGAATCCATTCGGCGAGGGTCGAAATCGGCCAATAGTGTGCGGCGCTCATAGTTTTGTCGTCCAACGACATGCGCACATCTGGGGCGGGTCGGAAGTAGTCGGGAATAAACACGCCGTCCTCCCCTTCACCGATATCCAGCCATTCCCCAGCGTAGAGTGGATGGCCGGTCGTCAGTAAAAAAGTTCCACCCGGTTTGAGCATGGCGGCGGCAGCGGCAATCACTTTTTGCGGGTCGGCGGCAAAGGGGAGTGCGTAGGTCGAATGAATCAGATCGAATAGACCCACCCCGCCCTGCGGGCACCCCTCCGGCGGAGGGGATTTTAAATGTTCCCCTTCACGGGAGGGGTGGCCGGAGCAAAGCGACGGACGGGGTGGGTTCTGTAATTCCTCTAATGAGTCCATGGAGACGCATTGGAAATCGACTTCGACTTTTTCGGTGGCGGCGAGTTTGCGTCCATGCGCCAGCTGTTTTTTAGAAATATCGATGGCGGTGCATTGTGCGCCGCGTTTGGCGAGAAAGATGGAGTTTTGGCCTGCGCCGCAGCCGATCTCAAGGCAACGCAGGCCGTCAGGGTCAGGTAAGAGCTTCAGTTGAGTGTCGCCGGGTAGGAGCGGGCCGTAGTGGAAGTCGTCGGTCGAGATTCGTGTTTCGCGCTGGTAGAGCCCAGCTAGGTCATCCCAGTAGCGCGCACTGCTTTTGTCGTTGTTACCTTTAAATTGCATATCAGGCCTTAAGGTTTTCGGCGATGGTGGTGAACTGTTCGAGAGCGGTTTCAAGATCTTCGGTAATCTCCAGAGCAATGATTCCCGGCGCGGGCAGATTGGCGGAATCTTCGAGCGCATCATCTTTGAGCCAGAAGATGTCGAGGTTGACCTTGTCGCGCTTGGTCAGTTCTTCATAGGTGAAAGCCTTAAACCGCACGCTCTCTTTGCGGTCGGTGCGGTTCTTCGTGCTGTAACAGGCGACAAAGTCGTCGAGGTCGCTCCGCTTGAGGGTGTTTTCCTTGAGCGTGAAGTGTAGTTTGGTGCGCAGGTCATAAATCCAGAGCTTCTGCGTCCACGGCTTTTCCTGAGCCGGTTTGCGGTCGAAAAACAGGACGTTGGCCTTAACCCCCTGCGCATAGAAAATGCCGGTCGGCAGACGCAGTAGCGTATGCACATCGGCCTGCTTGAGCAGTTCGCGCCGGATCGTTTCGCCCGCGCCGCCTTCAAAGAGGACATTGTCGGGCAACACCACAGCCGCATGGCCATGCTGTTTGAGAATGGTGAAAATGTGCTGGAGAAAGTTGAGCTGTTTATTGCTGGTCGAGGCCCAGAAGTCGTCGCGGTTGATCACCAGCGACTCTTTTGAGCTTTCGCCGCCTTCGTTGATAATCGTTACGCTGCTCTTTTTACCCAGAGTGTCCAGCACATGGCGGTAATGGGTTTCGAGATCATCGCCGTCCCGGGCCAGCAGACTCGGCCAGGCGTAATCAGCGGGAACGGCAGACGGCTTATTAAACGGCGGCTTCGACTGCTCATCCGCCATCTTTAAGAAAAGCAGAAAAGTCAGCTGCTCCACGTAATCGCCATACGACAGGCCGTCGTCGCGCAGGATGTTGCAGTAGTTCCAAAGCTTGGAAACGAGTTGTTGCGGGTTGGTCATAAATAGATAATCTCCAATTCGGGGTCTGATTCCGATAAAATACACGCCAGCATCCCGCCGGGATTCAGATGCCCGACCACCATGCGATCGCAATGCGCCAGAACATATTGATTGCACCACGCCGCACGCCGAACAGCGCCCGGCTTTTGTGCGTATTGATCGTCACAAAATAACAGCCCGCCGAAGTGTAATCCCACCCCTTCATCCGGATGCTCTGACGATTTGGCAACTCGGCTTCCATCACGCCTCATTCCCCGTAGTACGGGCTTGCGGAAGGGCTTGATAAATCAAACCCTCGCCCCCCACAAAGGCTTTTTTCAAGATGGACTGGCGGAGGCGGGTGGCGCACTGGAGGTTGGCGGCGACGACGGTTTCCAGCTCTTCGATCACGCTCAACCGCCGTTCTACTTCCTCCACGATTCGTTTTTGTTCCGCGAGGGGTGGAAGCGCGACGGGCAGTGTTTTCAGAATCCCAAGATTCAAAATCTCCATTGTTCCGCCATGTGCAGCCAATTTGAAGAATGCCCGCGTCGTGGACGATTCGAGGAGAATTTTGATAAACTTCGCTTTTACGCCGGATGGATTGAGACTCAATTTGAGTAGCCGAGGATTAATAATGCCCGGCGCACAATCATCTGGAAGAATCAGAACCTTTCCGGTTGTTCCGACAAGACTGATTAAAATGTCTCCGGATTTTACTTCGCAGCTCTGGAGCTTTTCAAACAAATCGCGTGAGATGAAGTAATCGCCGAAATATGGATCGCCTTTAATTACTTGTTCCTGTCCGTAGATTTTGAAACCACTCGGCACATAAAACGATTTCTTCAGCGAACTTCCAAATGGACCGGCTTTGATTGCATTTTTGCTGCCGGTGGAAAGTTGCTCGATTCCCGTCCACACCCAACCTTTCGGCAATTCAAGATCAGCTAACGGTTCAGGAGCGGACGGTTCTTTGTATTTTCCACGGCCGGACCAGTTTTTGCGGCGCTCTTCGAGAATCCGTTTCAGCAGTTCTTCGCCGGTTTCAAATGGGGCGTTTCGAGTTTCGGGTTTCGAATTTCGAGTTTTGGAGAGCGCGGCTTCCGTAGGAACAAGCTCGCCGCTACAGGCGGCTTTAAGGACGGCGGCGCGGTAGCGCTTGAGGTTGGCCTTCACCCGCACCAGTGCCACAACTGCGGTATCCAGCCGCGTAAACTGCTTCTCAATCTCCGCCACAATCCGTTGCTGTTCGGCGATAGTTCCGGGCATTGGAATTGGCCGTTCTTCGATAAAGTGCTTCGGGACACGTCGAAGTCCTACTGCGCCAGTCATGTTCCTTGCCGCTTCATCGCGAAAATTTTGCTGAGAGATGAAATAGTAAAGATAGTAGGAATCTACTCCGGCCTTAGGGCGCAATGCGTAGAACTCAGTTGAACCGAAACCAGCTCCATTGGTTAGCTCTTTCATCACGGCCGCTTTGCCGTTTTCCATGCAAGGTGTCACCTTCGCGAAAAGAACATCTCCATCGCGAAATGGTGTGTAGCCTTTTCGGCAATCACCGACTCGCCGATCTTCAAGAGGACAGAATTTCCCACTTTCCGCTTCAACACTCTTCATTGGAACAAATGAAGCAAGCATCTCATCATCAAACTCATCCCGTTTGGGACGTTGGTTGATTTCTGCAACATCTCCGAGCCGCATAGTTTTCCAATGCTTGGAACTTTTGGCGGGTGGTTCTTCCAAGGATTGGAAATTCTGGGGTGCGGGCGCTTTCATGCCTCATCGGCCCAGACAAAGGTGCGAATGACAGGTTTAAAGCGGACCCAGTTGCCGGAAAGAAACTGGTGGCGTCCGGCGACAATACCGGGGGCGATGTTCAGTTGTTTAGCCAGCGCGATAAGTTCTGTCTGTGTGCCGATGACGGCGACTTGTGCATCATACTTCGCTGGGATGAGTGCTTCGGCGGCAAAGTCATTGGCCCGTACTTCGCGCGGGTCGTCTTTGGTGCCGTCGTTGATGAGCAGGTCTTTTTTCGAGTCGTGCAGGACATGGCCAATTTCGTGGAAGAAGGAGAACCAGAAGCGGTCTTCGCCTTTGCCGCGCAGGCTTAGCAGTACCATGGCCTTTTCGGGGGTCAGCCAGCAGGTGGCCCCGTTCCACGGTACTTTTTTCATTTCCGGAACCAGTGCCAGAGCAACGCCGCACTCCGCACAAATTTTCCGCATGGTGTCCGCCATGATCTGAACGCCATTTTCGCGGGTCAGGCTACGCAGCTCCGGTATGGCTTTGATGAGCTTTTCTTTGCTGTAGGGGCGGCAGTCCACGGTCTGGGCCTGCAATTCTCCAAGCCGGATCCATGCGGAGGCCGGGCCGGGCCGGGTTTCAAAACAGGCGGAGCGCCGGGCGGCCAGCGCCGGGCGGTCCCAAAGTTCGTGCCAGGCGGGAACGCTGCTGACGCCATAAAAAGAGAGCGTTTTACGCAACTGTCCGGAAGGATCGGCATCTTTCTGAATGGCACCTCTGCGGATCAGGTCAAGCATCGGGATGGTTTTGAGCCAGGCGAGATCCTCCGCTAGTGAAGCGCTTTTTTCAAAGGCGGTCAGCCGTTCGCGGTAGCGGGCTTCCAGATTATTCCAGAAGCGGGCCGGTGTACCGGTTGCCATGTCCAAGGCATTGGCGGTTTCGTAAGAAATGGGCTGACTGCCGTTGAAGATGCGGTTTAAGGACTGCACGGTCAGGCCGGTCCGGATGGCCAGTTCCTGCTGGGTCATGCCGAGAGATTCCATCACTTCGCGGAGCGTTTCGCCGGGAAGGATGGCATAATCCGGCCGGTAGGTGAGTGTGCGTTTCGCTTTCATGTTTATTCCTGAACTCAGTGCGTATCTGCGATTTCTATGATTTCGATCTCTGTAACCTGCTCCCAGTCCAACCCGCCGGCCGCCGTTCGCGGAAGCGGATTATTGGCCGGAATGAATAGGAGCCTGTACGGGTGCTGTAAGTCCACGGAGAGTTGTCCATTACGGCCTCCTGTTAGTTGATGACACCTTGGCGGGCGCACCCTCGCTATATCCGCCAGACATTCCGCTGCATCCAGTTCCTGTAATCGCTGCATTAGTTTTTTTGCGCTTGGGGAGCCGAACTTCTTTGTCGCCTCCCGTTCGGTGTTGCACAGCTTCTGCAACTTCGATGTATGAAAATATATGACCATGAGCGCCCTTGTTCAAGTTATTATGAACATATTATGTTAACTATTTAGATAGTGCAACAGCGTAAGGACAGCAAAAGCGCGGCCATTATTGATGACAATCGGAGTATGCCAGTCCGGGGCATTACGGGGATCTGGGAGGATTGGCTTAATAGCCAGTTCACGGTTCCAGAGTCGAGAATGGTGGGCGCAGACATTTCGGATGTAGTTTAATGTCAGGATCCAGGAAAACAGGACTTTACCGGAAATTTGATATTCCTTGGCGATGAGACGTTGGATGTGCATGCCGCTGCATCGGAACGTCGTGAACATCTGCCCGAATGTCATAATTTCCACTGCTGACCACAGGGGGATATCGGAAAACTCGTCGTATGTCCTGCGGAAATGCTCAATAAAAACTTCACGGCTGTTTTGAGCATCTTCGCGCATGCCATCAATCAGTCTTTGGTATTCGACCTGAGTGGACGAGAACGCCCAGCTATCAAGTTGTGCGAAGACTCCGTGTTTATGAACCAGTTCATAAGCAAGACGGGTTCGAATGGCGATTTCCACCCGCTCGACCGCATCCATGACTAAAAGCCGAAACTGGCGGTCAAATGTGTATCGGTTCCAGACAATGTCCAGCGAAGTTCCTAAAACGAACGTGCTGTCCGGCTGTTTGAACGGGTGCCAATACGCCGACAACCTGTAGTAGTTCACGGATTGCAACCGCGCAATCAATGTTTGTTTGTCTGCGATCATGTGTCGAGAGAGGAGCAGATCTGCCTGTTGTTCAAATGTAAGAGGGAGCTTGGTGTATTTCATCAGGCAATCTCCTTTGATACGGGGAAAAGGAAAACCCGCCACATTTGAGCATACCCTTTCGGGTAGAGGCTTGGCGGGTGTGCTGGCGTTATGTAACAGATACACTCAAGATATCGATAGAGAAATTTTTGGGGTTTTGCCCATGCTTCTTCATTTTCCGGAGTCCATTTTCTTCAACGTAATCCGCTGCGGAACCAGCCCGAGTGTCATACTAAGACTGACGATAGTGTCGATGGTGAAATTGCTCGCTTTCTCCCTATCAAGGACGTTGTTCAGGTACTGGCGGGATTTACCCCATTTTTTTGCGAGCTGGTTCTTGTTTAAGCCCTGTTCCTCCATTGCGCAGAAAATATCGTTCACAAATACCGATTTGATGATTCCGGCAATAAACTTCGGATCGCGGTTGAGCGCTCGGTTGGCTTCAGCCAATTCGTTGATGTCGCTTTCAGTCAAAACCGGTGTGTTTTCTAATAACGACTTCAGTTCATCAGATATGGTTTTCGCTTTCACGGCTGTCAATTTATATATTTACATACAGCATTCAAGGTTTTTATGCCGCGAGCGCCTCGTTTAGCTCTTCAAGCAATTCAGACAGTTGATCACCAAAGAGTTGCGCGGCTTTCCCGAGTCCACCGCACTGGTTGAAGGGCGAGAGTTCCAGCAATATGCCGTCCAGCGTGCAAGATGACAAGCCACAAGACCTTCGTTCCAAGGGTTGGAAGGCTATTTGGTGCCCGTGGTAACGAACACGCCCACTGAACCCCAGGCGGTTGGAGCTTGCGCGGCTTTTTTGATTTTCCGAAGCTGCGGCAGGGCGAGCAGTTTTTGAAACTTATTCAGCATTTCTACGCGGAACAGGACGGCTACACCCAGGAAGTAACGTACGCCGAGATCTTCGGTGGTGATGGGGCGGATTTTTGTGCTGACGTTTTTGAAGCCGGCTTCGCTTAGCAACCCAAAGAGCTGTGAGCCGATCAGCCGATTGCCGCCTTTACGTTTCTGTCCGGCCCCAGCCTTGCGGATAAATTTTACGAAGGCATCACTTTCCGGCGCGAAGCTTGTCCAGTTGTCGTCCACGTCCAGCACACAGAGTACGCCACCCGGCTTTAGAACACGCAGAATATTTTTGAGCGCCAGCTGTGGTTTTTCCAGATGTTGGAAAACAAAGCGGGCATAGACGAAGTCGAACGCATTTTCTGGCAGGTCGAGTTCATAGACATTACCGAGGCGAAAGGAGACGTTTGTCACTTTTTCAGAGGCCTTTGCCTGCTGGGCGACGAAGACCAGTTCTTCACTGATATCTACACCGGTCACCGTTCCGCTTTCAACCGTTTTGGCCAGCTCACAACTGATGAATCCAGGGCCGCAGGCGATATCGAGGACGTTCATTCCAGGTTTGAGTCCGGAATTTTTCCAGACGTCCCGTTCGATATCAATGGCGATCATTGCCTGCATTTTTAGGCGCACCAGTTCTTCGGCATTTTTTTCAAATTTGCCAAATTTATAGGAGCCGGCAGCGGCAAGAGAATCTTCGCTCATTTACGGGCTCCTTAGCAAACGGTTTTTTTCATGCTGATCCTACATATGGCGTATTTTTGCGTAATACTATAGTGGTTTTTTCAAGGTTTGGAAGCTGGCAAAGCGGGTTTATTCGTTTTTCCCTGGCAGAAAGGTTGCACTTAGGGGGGGGCTGTTGTTCGTAAATACACACAAAAAATAAGCGTTTATGCTGAACCCAGCACTACAAGTCTTTCCTGTTCAATGAATAGCAGAAATTGAAAACCAAATGATTTCCTAAGTAAAAATTGAACTAAACCTGATTCGTATAAAACAAAGAGCTTTTACCTTACCACCGTGAACATCCTGCAGGCAGGAAAGTGGTAAAGAGGGGCTAACGGGGTTCTTTATATCCCTAGGCAGAAATGATCTCAACCGTTTTTTCTCCTGCAGAGCAAAAGAAACGCCCGGAAGTTCCGGGATAACAAAAGGAGCAGGAAAGTGAAAAAATGGAAATGGCTCATTCTCGGCTGTTTGGTAGCCGGAATGACACAAGCCGATATGATCGGGCCGGACTGGGAAACTACGGATGCGGGGGCGGTTCATGTAGCATGGACTAATTGGACCTCGTTTTTCGCAAGTTCTCTATATGGCAGCGATGCGTATACGGCATACGACCAAAATGGATTGGCAAACAATCCGGCATCGGCAGGGACCCATCCGGCGGATGCTTACAGCAAAGGCGCAACATTCGGCCTTGGCGGAACCGGTAACGACGGAATCCAGATTGAAGCCAACTGGGACTTCAGTATCTGGGTGCCGACGTATGTCGGTCTGGACATTCAGCAGGTGTATCTGCAGGTCACCTACTGGGACGATGCAACTAATGCCAACTGGCGCCAAGGCTGGGAGCTCGGTCTCGGAGTGTCTGGAGCTGGTAGCACAATCGCCGGAAGAACGATCTTCGCAGGCGAAACGCATGACGTGGACAAAGGGCTGATTACGGAGGCGTACAGCTTTACGATCACCGGAGCAAGCGCTGAAGGGTTCTTCGTCGATTTCAACGGCGCTCCGACCCTGAACGTGACCAATCCCGGCCAGATCTATGCGATTACAGCGGACAGTTTGTCGTATGACGCGGTTCCTGAACCGGCAACGATGGTCAGCCTGCTGATTGGAGGATTAATTCTTATTGTTCGTAAACGTTTAGAAAACCGACTGATTCTATAAATAATTCAAAAGGAAAAAAATAATGAAAACAGCGCTAAAAAATATACTGATTGCCTCGGCGGTTGCCGCCGCGGCTGTTCCCGGATTCAATGCGGATGCTCGTCCGTCTCGTGCCGATAACGGCGCGAAATATGTGTTCTTCTTCCTGGGCGACGGCATGGCCAACGCTCAGGTTCAGGCGACAGAGGCCTATCTGACAACCGTGAATGGCGGTAGCGCCCGCAATCCAGCGCACTTGCTGAACCCCGCCAACCGGCTGAACATGTGTAAGCTGCCGGTGCAGGGGATGCAGACCACCTCCGACGACGGTGCGCTGATAACCGACTCCGCCTCTGCCGGCACGGCATTTGCCTCTGGCATAAAGACCAAGAGCGGCGTTATCGGGAAAAACACGGCCAAAACGCAAAGCTATAAGAGCGTTGCCACGCTGGCTCACGAAAAGGGTAAATCCGTCGGAATTCTCAGCAGCGTGAATCTGAATCACGCCACGCCGGCCGCTTACTATGCCAACGTGGACAGCCGTAACGAATACAACACCATCGGAATGCAGCTCGCCAATAGCGGGTTTGAGTTTTTCGGTGGCGGCGGCATCGACAAAGCAATCGCCGGGACGACTAATGTTTGGAATGAGCTGTCCAACAAAGGCTATTCGGTGATCAGCAATCGCGCGGCTATTCTCAACCTGACCAACAGTCCGCAGAACAAAGTCGTGTGTATCAATCCGGTTCTCGCCGGTGCTGCGATGCCCTACGAAATTGACCGTCCGGCGGAAAATCTTTCACTGGCTGAAATGACCCAAGTGGCCATTAAGGATCTCCAGAATGATCCAGATGGCTTCTTCATCATGGTCGAAGGCGGCAAGATCGACTGGGCCTGCCATGCCAATGATGCCGTAGCTGCGCTCATGGATATGCTCGATTTTGATGATTCGGTCGCGAAAGCCATTGAGTTTTACAATGCGCACCCGAACGACACGCTGATCATCGTCACCGGTGACCACGAAACCGGCGGGATGTCTGTCGGCCACGCCACCACCGGCTACTCGGAAGCCTATACCAACCTGCTGTCGCAGACCGAAAGCTTCGAAGCGTTTCAAGCCAATGAGTGGGCCACCCACAAAGCCGCCAATACCAACGGCTACGACTGGACGGCGACCAACAATTTGGCCGGAAATGCAAATATGCTGGCACTGATGTCGAATAAGTTCGGCCTGGTCTGGGCGAATCTGAATGACTACCAGAAAGAAAAACTCGAAGATGCCTATGACAAGTCCATGGTTGGCGCCAACAACAACAGCGGGGCCGAAAACACCTACCTATATGAAGGCTATATGCCGATCATTGTAACCATCACGCACATTCTTAACGAACGAGCCAGTATCGGCTGGACATCCTACAGCCACACCGGCGTCCCGACTCCGGTCTATGCTGCCGGATTTGAGTCCTACCGTTTCGCCGGATTCTACGACAACACCGACATCGCCAAGCAGATTGCTGCGGCTATGCGTGTGTAGGGAACCTTGCAGATTCTGAAATAAGCGTCCGTTGCCCTTGTACACAACGTGGTGCGCGGCGCCCCCCGATAGGGGGGGGGCGCGTTTTAGCACCGCAAGGTACCGGAAAATCGGTTTAACCGTGAGCGGGGGTTATTTGATTTTTTTGGGCGGGCCGGTGGCGGGGGTTGTTTTTTTGCCTTTAA